>JAFOFS010000229.1 GCA_017387165.1 Clostridia bacterium | reverse complement strand
CGCTGTATAAGCTGATGGATGACAAGGCGGAAGCACTGGAATTTGCGGTGCGTGCCGACTGCGGATTGGTGGACGTTCCGCTTAAGGATCTCACCACCAAGCCGAACACCCTGATCGCCGGTATTTTCCGCAACAAGAAGACCATCATTCCCTCCGGTAACGATACCATTCAGGTGGGGGATAAGGTGGTCGTGCTGACGGCAGGTCACCGCATCGGCAACCTGTCGGATATTTTGGCGTAAGAGGGCTGGCTATGAATCATAAGATAATTGCCAACGTCGTGGGAAAGATCGTACTGGTCGAGGCGCTGCTGATGGCGCTGCCGGCGCTGGTGTCCATTTTCTACGGCGAAACGGATATCCTCTGGTCGTTTTTGGTGACCATCACCGCCGCCCTGGCGATCGGCAGCCTGCTGACCTGGCTGCCGCAGCCGAAGGATACGCTCATCTACGCCAAGGAAGGCTTTGTGATCGTGTCGCTGGCGTGGATTGGTCTGTCGCTGATCGGCGCGTTGCCGTTTTGGCTGACGGGGGAGATCCCGAGCTTTGTTGATGCCTTTTTCGAGACGGTCAGCGGCTTCACCACGACCGGCGCCTCCATTCTGACCGACGTCGAGGGGATGAGCCGCGGGTTGCTGTTTTGGCGCAGTGAGACCCACTGGGTCGGTGGTATGGGCGTGCTGGTGTTTGTGATGGCGCTGATCCCCAATCTCTCCGAGCGCTCCATTCATGTACTGCGCGCCGAGGTGCCCGGCCCGACGGTCGGCAAGCTGGTGCCGCGCATCAAGGATACCGCTAAGATTTTGTATTCCATCTACATTGTACTGACGCTGGTGGAAATTGTGTTTCTGCTCTGCGGCGGTATGCCGCTCTTCGACAGCGTGGTACACGCGTTCGGTACGGCAGGCACCGGCGGCTTTGGCATCAAAGCGGACAGCATCGGCGGTTATTCGCCGTATCTGCAATGGGTCATTGCGATCTTTATGCTGCTGTTCGGCGTCAACTTCAACCTGTACTATCTGTTGCTGATCCGCCGCTTCCGCTCGGCGCTCAAAAGCTCGGAACTGTGGACCTACCTCGGTATCGTGGCGGTCGCCGTTTTGTTGATCGGCGGCAATATCTATCCGCTGTATCACAATCTCGGTGACACCCTGCGCCATGCGACCTTCCAGGTATCCTCCCTCATCACCACCACCGGTTATTCCACCGTCAACTTTGATCTTTGGCCGACCTTCTCGAAATTCCTGCTGGTTATGCTGATGCTGATCGGCGGCTGCGCCGGCTCGACGGCCGGCGGTCTCAAGGTGGCACGCGTGGTGCTGCTGTTCAAACAGTTGAAAAGCGAGATGCAACGCCTGCTGCATCCCCGTGCGGTCAAGACGGTCAACTTCGAAGGCAAGCGTGTGGATGCCCAAACCATGACCGGTGTCAACGTCTACCTCGGGGTCTATCTGATGGTGTTGGTGGCGGTGATCTTGTTGCTGTCGCTGGAGCCGCTGATGAATTTTGAGAGCAACGTGACCGCCGCGGTTGCGTGCTTCAACAACATCGGTCCCGGTCTGTCGGCGGTCGGCCCGATGAACAGCTATGCAGGTTATTCGGATTTCTCCACCTTGGTGCTGTCGGCGGCTATGCTGTTGGGCCGTCTGGAGATCTTCCCACTCTTGCTGTTTGCTTCTCCCGCCACCTGGACGAAAAAGTAAAATCGATCCGCCTATTCCAAGCGTCTGCGCAATGCGCAGACGCTTTTTTGTTGCTTTTTCCTCCCTTTCCGCATAGTGTGTAATGAAGCACTTTACAGAAAGGAGTTAGCGTCAATGAATCGTATGAACTATTGCGGTATGCGGTGTCGTTCGGTCGTCACGCCGCGTTCCGCTGCCCCCTGCGTCGGTGAGCCCCGTCCTGCCTGCGATACGCTGATGGTCGTGGCGGAAGTGTTGCCCCAAACGCTCGGCGCCACCTACGGCGTCGAGGAAGCGTATCTGTTCGGCACGCTGTTTCCCGAACTGAATAAACCGCTGGGAGGTGTCCGCTGTGGATAAAGCCACGCTGCGCCGCCGCATTGCGGCGGTGGAATTTTCGATGTGGGAACTGCATCTGTTTCTGGATACCCATCCCGACTGCGAAGAAGCGGTGGAGCATCGCTTGCGCTTGATGGCGGAACGAAAGGAACTGCTGACGATGTACGAGTCGCGCTTCGGTGACTATTACGGCACTTCGATGCATGCGGATTCGGACGTTTGGTCGTGGGTGGATGACCCGTGGCCGTGGGATCTGGAAGGGGGATGCTGCTGAATGTGGCAATACGATAAAAAACTGCAATTTCCCGTGAAGATCAAAAATCCCGATCCGCGGGCAGCGCAGATCATCATCTCGCAGTACGGCGGACCGGACGGTGAACTCGGTGCTTCGCTGCGGTATTTGTCCCAGCGCTACACCATGCCGAACGGCAAACTGAAAGGGCTTTTAACCGACGTCGCGACCGAAGAGCTCGGCCACTTGGAAATGATCTCGGCGATGGTGTACCAGCTCACCAAGGGTCTGACCCCCGAGCAGATCAAGGCCTCCGGCTTTGACAAGTATTTCACCGACCACACCCTCGGCGTGTATCCGGTCGCCGCAAGCGGTGTGCCGTGGACGGCGGCGTATATCGCCTCCAAGGGCGACCCGATCACCGATCTGCACGAGGATCTGGCGGCGGAGCAGAAAGCCCGTACCACCTACGACAACCTGCTGCGCCTGATCGACGATCCCGATATCCGTGAACCGCTGAAATTCCTGCGTGAACGCGAGATTGTGCACTACCAGCGCTTCGGTGAGGGGTTGGAGAGCGTTGTCGATTCACTCGACTGCCGTAACGTCTACGCTTTCAATCCGTCGTATGACCCGAAATAAGAAACAACAGGCAAAAAAATCCGATGGGAAACTTCCCATCGGATTTTTTCTTACTTCAATTCTTCCGCCAGCGCGTCGAGCTGCGCCTCGACCTCGGCGTTGACTGCGCCCTTGAGCTTGACCTGCGTTGCGGCGTAGGTAATACCGCTTGCGCCCTCGAGCAGCTTCTGCATCACCTTTCCGGCGGTCGGCGCCCACATACCGTTTTCGATCAGCGCCACCGTACGGTTTTGGTACTTGCGCTCCACGAGGTTGTCGATGAAATGCCGCATAAACGGGAAGATCTCCCCGTTATAGGTGGTGGTGGCACGCACCAGCTTGCCGTAACGGAACGCATCCTCCACCGCCTCGTGCATATCCTCACGGGCGAGGTCGGTCACCGTCACCTTCGGGCAACCCTTTTCGCGGAGCTTGTCTGCCAGCAGAAGAGCCGCCTGCTTGGTGCTGCCGTACACCGAGGTGTAGGCGATGACCACGCCGTCGCTCTCTACGCCGTAGGACGACCAAATATTGTAGAGATTGAGATAATAGGCAAGGTTTTCGCTCAAGATCGGTCCGTGCAGCGGGCAGATGGTCTGAATGTTCAGCGCTGCCGCCTTCTTCAGCACCGCCTGCACCTGTGCGCCGAACTTGCCGACGATACCGAAGTAGTAACGGCGCGCCTCACACGCCCAGTCCTCCTCCGTATCCAACGCGCCGAACTTGCCGAAGCCGTCGGCGGAAAACAGCACCTTATCGGTGGAATCGTAGGTCATAATGACCTCGGGCCAATGCACCATCGGTGCGGTGATGAACACCAGCGTATGTTTACCGAGGGACAGTGAACTGCCGTCGGTCACCACCGTCTTGCGGTCGGCATAATCGGTACCGTAGACGTTTTTGATCATATTGAATGCACCGGCGGAGGCGACGATACCCGCCTGCGGATACCGCTCCATAAACTGCGCGATATGCGCGGAATGATCCGGCTCCATGTGCTGCACGATGAGATAGTCGGGAGTACGTCCGCCCAGCTCCGCCTGCAAAGCGGAAAACCACTGTTCACCGAAACGGCGATCGACCGTATCCATAACCGCGATCTTCTCGTCCAGAATAACGTAAGAATTGTAGGCCATACCGTTTGGAACGTCAAACTGACCCTCGAACAGATCGATGTCGTGATCGTTGACGCCGATATAGCGAATATCCTGTGAAATAAACATCCTGTACACTCCTTTATTGCAATGTTGCGGCTTCCAACCGCTTGAGATTTTTCCACTCGCCTGCGAGCATCAGCGAGGCACAGCACAACGCCGCAAAGTCGGCGATGGGCGCCGCCGCGACCACACCGTAGATCTTGAGCTCCGGCTGCTGCAGCAGAAGCGGTAACACCACGATCAGCGGCAGCAGGAAAATGATCTGACGGGTCAGTGAGAGGAAGGTTCCCTTGATGGCCTTGCCGATGGCGGTAAAGAAGGTGGAGCTCATCGGCTGAACGAAGTTGATAAACGTAAACATCAGATAGACGCGGAAATACATCGAGGCAAACTGAATGTAGCCGGTGCCCTCATCGCCTTTGCTGAACAGGCTGATGATCGGGACGGGAGCAAACAGAAACAGCAATTCCGCCACGATCGAAATGCACAACGCGCAAAGGCAGGTGAGCTTGAACACGTCCCGCACGCGCTTGTATTGCTTCGCGCCGTAGTTGAAGCTGACGATGGGCTGCATTCCCTGTGCCAAACCGATGCACACCGCGAAGAACAACTGCGCCACCTTGATGACGATACCGGCGCAGGCGACCGGCGTATCCTCGCCGAACACCGACATAGCGCCGTAGCGACCGAGCGAGTTGTTCAGCACGATCTGAATGACCATCATGGCGAGCTGGTTAAAGAACGAGGACATACCGAGAGCCGCCACCGTGCCGATCCGACGGATTTGCGGAACGAAGTGCTTCCATTTGAGCTTGACCGTCCGGAAACGGACGATATAAAACGCCACCAAAACAGCCGAGCAGATCTGACCGATGACCGTCGCCCAAGCGGCGCCCTTCATACCGAGATCCAGTCCGAAACCGTCCTTGGTCACAAACCACGCATCCAGCACCGTATTGATGACCGCACCGACGATGTTGCAGATCATGGACATCTGCGGACGTCCGTCTGCGCGAATCAGATGCGCGCCGCCGACCGATAATACCAGGAACGGAAATCCGATCGCGGTTACGCTGACGTACTCCTTCGCGTACGGCAGCACCGCTGCCGAAGCACCGAACAGGCGGAGCATCGGTTCTAAGAAGAACAGCGCGATGCTGCCGATCAGCAGACCGCCGAGAAACAAGAGCGACACGGCGTTGCCGATGAAATACGGCGCTTTCTTGTGCTCTTTGCGCCCCATTGCCAAATTAAAAGCCGCCGAAGCGCCGATGCCCAGCAGCAAGGAAACGGCGGTGCAAGCGTTGGCGAGCGGGAAAGCGATGTTGGTGGCGGCGTTGCCAAGCTCACCGACGTTGTGACCAATGAAAAACTGGTCAACGATGTTGTAAATAGCCGAAACCAGCATTGCCACGATACTGGGAACGGCGAATTGCCGCAGCAGCTGCGGAATAGGCCGTACACCCAGCGGATTTTCGTGATGCGGAATAACCGTGTCCATAACCGATCCTGTCCTTCTGATAAATTCTACCTTATATTATACACGAATTCGACAGAAATTTCAAATATTTCCGCGTACAAATTGATTGACCTCACGGTCATAAATATAGCCGATTTGCCCAAGTTTCTGCTGCACCTGCTGCGGATCGCAATCGGCGCAGCAGCACAGCTCGTCAAAGCTGTCGCCGCTGTCACGCAAACGCATATTGACAACGGAAAGCAGCATAATGGGATCGTTCGGTAAGTTCATAAAAAATTCTCCTTTTGGTCATTCTTTTGTTATTATATCACGCCTGTCAAGTGGTATGATAATAACGAAAGGAGGCCGTTTGTATGAATTGGCTGGAAGAAGCAAAAGAATGGAAGGAGCAGGCAGAATGGCGCCATCGCCTGCATCGATGCGCGGAGGTTGGATTTGAACTGACCAAAACGCTGGAAACGGTGGGACAAGCGCTGGAGGGGATGGGCATTCGGCCGGAAAGGTGCGGAAAAGCCGGCTTGACCGCCACCATCGGCAGCGGAGGCCCCTGCTTTCTGCTGCGAGCGGATATGGATGCGCTCCCGATTACAGAACAGACCGATCTGCCGTATGTGTCGGAAACCGGCAATATGCACGCCTGCGGCCACGATATGCACACCGCGATGCTGCTTGGCGCGGCTCGCTTGCTGAAGCGGCACGAGGGAGAATGGAACGGCAGTGTGCGCTTGATGTTCCAACCGGCAGAGGAAACGCTCAGCGGCGCCAAGGATATGATCGAAAACGGCGTACTGGAGGGCGTTTCGGCCGGTATGATGCTGCACGTAATGGCAGGAGTGCCGCTGCCCTGCGGCACGGTGGTGGTGCCGCAAGGCGGTATCGGCGCGCCGTCTGCGGATTTCTTCACCGTAACGGTGCAGGGGAAAAGCTGTCACGGCTCTTCACCGCAAAATGGGATCGATGCCTTGGCGGCGGCAGCCAAGATCGTCACCGCGTTAAACGGCTTGGTGGCGGCGGAATGCCCGGCAGGCAGCGGAGCGGTGCTGTCAATCGGCAGCTTCCACGCAGGTGAAGCCGCCAACGTCATTGCGGATCGCGCCGAACTGAAGGGAAGCCTGCGTGCCTTTTCGGATGAACAGCGCGCCTATATCAAAACACGACTGTCAGCGATCAGCTCGCTGACCGCTTCGGCCGGACGCGCCACCGCCTCGGTCACCTTTGACAGCGGCTGCCCGGCGCTGGTCAACGACCCCAAAATGGTGGCATTGGCGCTGCAAACCGCCACCGACCTGCTCGGAAAATCCCGCACCGTGTCCGCTGCCGACTTTGGCGGCAACAGTATTCGGGGCGGCTCGGAGGACTTTGCGTACGTCAGCCGCAAAATTCCGACCGTTATGGTGGCGCTTTCTGCCGCCGAAAAGGGAAATCCGCACCCCTTGCACCATCCGGAACTGGTTTTTGACGACGCTGTGCTGCCCATCGGCTCCGCCCTCCTCGCCTCCACCGCCACCGAATGGCTGAAACTAAAATAAAAAGAAGCGCGATGGCGATCCACCGCGCTTCTTTTCTTTTTAGTTTTAAACACCGAACCACTTTCTTACTTTGGTACGCTTGATCAGCTCTGTGGCAGGAATGAGTAGTAGTAAAATGCCGACAAAGATGATTGCGGCACGGATACAAAGGATGAGTACATTTTGCGATGTAAACAGCCCTAATGCATTGAAAATCAACTCAAAAAGAACAATCAGAATGCGTGAATGCCACGCGAAAATTACCATTGTGTTTTGTCCTAAATAGCGCAACGGTCTTATGGAGAAAAAATTAGATAGCACAACGATAAAGAGAATTCCCGCTAGTGCAGAAAATATACTTAGCAATTCGTTTCCGTACATGCCAATAGACATATCCAAAGAT
>JAFOFS010000228.1 GCA_017387165.1 Clostridia bacterium | reverse complement strand
ATTTTTTTGAAAAATTTTTTGAAAAAAAGAGGGAAAATGCGCAAAACGGCGTATTTATAGTATAGAAAGCAATATAGAAACAGGTAAGGAGGCGATCGTATGTCGATCCGTGAAACGATAGAGGCGCGGGAGAAAGAATACTTGTCCCCCTATGCAGCCAAAGCGGCGGACAGCCGCGGCCGCGAACAGGAGGAAGAACCGTGCGAATACCGCACCTGCTTCCAGCGCGACCGCGACCGCATCGTGCATTGCAAGTCGTTCCGCCGTCTGAAGCACAAGACGCAGGTGTTCCTGTCCCCGGAGGGTGACCATTTCCGTACCCGTCTGACCCACACGCTGGAGGTTTCGCAGATTGCGAGAAGCGTTGCCCGTGCGCTGGGATTGAACGAGGATCTCGCTGAGGCAATCGCCCTCGGACACGATCTCGGACACACGCCGTTCGGTCACGCCGGTGAGCGTGCGTTGGCCAAGGTGGTGGAGGGCGGCTTCCGCCATTATGAGCAGAGTGTCCGCGTCGCGGACAAGCTGGAGAAGGACGGCCTCGGTCTGAACTTGTCCTGGGAGGTGCGTGACGGCATCCTCAACCACACGACCGGTCAGTGGCCCGCCACGCTGGAGGGCTGCATCGTGCGTCACGCCGACCGCGTGGCGTACATTCACCACGATATGGACGACGCCATCCGCGCCGGTGTGCTGAAAGAGGGGGATATTCCCCACGCGGTACGCGCCGAATTGGGCGAGACCCGCGGCGAGCGGCTGGATACGCTGGTGACCGACCTCATCCGCAACAGCGGCGAGAGCATCGGCTTTTCGGCGGCCAAGCAGGAAGCGTTTGACGAGCTGTACCGCTTTATGTTCCAGGCGCTGTACCTCAATCCGACGGTCAAGAGCGACGAAACCAAGGCGGACAAGCTGTTGCTGACCCTGTACGACTATTTCCGCGAAGACCCCAACCGCCTCCCTGCCGAGGCGCAGGTGGTCGCGTGGCAGGAGGGTGTGGAGCGTGCGGTTGCCGACCACATCGCCTCGATGACCGACAACTACGCGGTGCAACTGTATGAGGAACTGTTCATTCCGCGCAGCTGGCATACCAAGTAATTTGCGAAAGGAGAGATGACCGATGGCGTTACCCGAAAGCTTTATCCGTGAACTGACCGAAAAGAACGACATCGAATCGGTCATTTCCGCTTACGTCAACATCAAGCGACGCGGTCGCAATCTGGTGGGGCTTTGCCCGTTCCACGGCGAAAAGACCCCCTCGTTTACGGTGTATCCCGAAACGGCGTCGTTTTACTGCTTCGGCTGCGGCGCCGGCGGCGATGCCATCACCTTCATCAAAAAGATCGAAAATCTCGATTATCTCGATGCGGTCAAATTTTTGGCCGAGCGGGTCGGGATGCGGATGCCGGAAAACACCAATGAGAACGACGCGTACTCCCGTCTGCGCGTTCGCGTGCTGGAGGCAAACCGCCAGGCGGCTCGTTTTTTCAACAGTTATCTGATGTCCCCCGAGGGAAAGGCCGGTCTGGACTACTTCCACCGGAAGCGGATGCTGTCCATGTCCACCATCACCCGTTTCGGACTCGGCTATGCGCCGGACAGCTTCCACGCGTTGTACGACGAGCTGCATAAGCAGGGCTTCACCGACGCGGAGCTGGAGGCGGCGTGGCTGTGCAAGCGCAGCGAAAAGAGCGGACGGATGTACGATCTGTTCCGCAACCGCGTGATGGTGCCGATCATCGATATCCGCGGCAACGTCATCGCGTTCGGCGGACGCGTGCTGGACGACTCCAAGCCGAAGTATTTGAACTCGGGCGATACGCCGGTGTTCCGCAAGAGCGGCACGCTGTTTGCGCTTAACGTCGCCAAAGCCAAGGCGGCGACAGAGGGCTTGATCCTCTGCGAGGGATATATGGACGTCATCGCCCTGCATCAGGCAGGCTTTACCAACGCGGTGGCGGCGCTGGGTACCTCTTTTACGGAGGAGCACGCCAACCTCATTGCCCGTTACGCCCAAAAGGTGACCTTGCTGTTTGACGCAGACGAGGCAGGACAAAAGGCGGCCGCCCGTGCGATCGATATCATGGGAAAAACCGGCGTGGACGTCCGTGTGATGCATGTCCCCGACGGCAAGGACCCCGACGAATTTTTACGAAATAATCCCCCCGAACGCTTCCAGATGCTGCTGGAGGGGGCGTCCAACGACGTCGAATACCGCCTGGTCAAGATCGGCAAGAAGCATCTGCTGACCACCGCCGATGGGCGCAGCGCCTATCTGCAGGAGGCGGCCGGCGTGTTGGCAACGCTGAACAGCGCGATCGAGCGTGACGTCTACGCCGGTCAGCTGGCGCACAACCTCGGGGTGAACAAGCAGGCCATCCTGCAGGAAGTGGAGCGGCATCGCCGCAAGGGACAACGCGCCGCAGATAAGGTGCGGATGACCAACGTCATCCGTCATTCGGAGGCGCAGGTCAAGCAGGTCAATCCCGAAGCGTTGAAGCTGCCCCGCGCAGCGGCGGCGGAGGAGGGGTTGCTCGGTATGCTGATGCTGCATCCCGATTACATCCGTAAGGCGAAAGAAAAACTCCCCCCCGAACTGATCGCGACGGCGTTTAACCGTCGGGTCTACCAACAGCTGCTGGAGCGGAATGAACGCGGCTTGCTGGTGGAGCTGTCCTTCCTGGCGGCGGATTACACCGACGAGGAGATGGGATACCTCTCCCAAATGGTGCGTGCCGCTTCGGGACGGGTGGTTTCGGATGCGGAGCTGGATACCTACGTTTCGGTTCTGCGTGACGAGCAGGCCAGAGGACGCGGACGGGATTTGTCCGAGCTGTCCGAGCAGGATATGCTGGCAATTTTACAAGCGATGAAAGAATCTCAACAAGGAGGTAACCAATAAATGGCTACGAAAAAGAAGACCGCAGAGGTCGAACAGAAGGAACTGACTCCCGAGGAACTCGAGCAGATGGCCAACGCCCTGCTGGCAGAGGATACGGCGGATGAGGACATGGACCTGGATATGGATATGGATATCGATATGGACGTGGAACCGACCGCCGAGGATCTCGCTGCCGAGGAGGAGATCGAACTGACCGATGACGATTACGTCGGTGAGGATCTGCCGGAGGAGGAGATCATCGCGGCCGCGCATGAGCTCAAAAAGCGCGATCGTCTGGCCGAAGTGGTGGCGATGGCTCGCGTCAAGGGCAAGATGACCACGCAGGAGCTGATGGATGCCACCGAGGAATACGATTTCGACGGCGAGCAGATCGTCAAGCTGTACGAGATGCTGGAAGAAGCCAAGGTCGAGATCGTGGACGACTTCTCGGCTGACGCGCTGGAGGCGCTGGATTTCGTCGCCAAGAACGCCGAGGGCAAGGGCGGCGATGACGATTATCCGGCGGACGCGCTGATGATCGACGACCCGGTCAAGGTTTACCTCAAGGAGATCGGTCGCGTGCCGCTGCTCACCCCCGAGGAGGAAAAGGAACTGGCGCTGCGCATTATGAACGGCGACAATTCCGCCAAGCAGCGTCTGAGCGAGACCAACCTCCGTCTGGTGGTCAGCATTGCGAAGCGTTACGTCGGTCGTGGTATGCAGTTCCTCGATCTGATTCAGGAGGGTAACCTCGGTCTGATCAAGGCGGTCGAGAAATTCGACTATACCAAGGGCTTTAAGTTCTCCACCTACGCGACTTGGTGGATCCGTCAGGCCATCACCCGCGCCATTGCGGATCAGGCGCGTACCATCCGTATTCCGGTGCACATGGTGGAAACCATCAATAAAGTGAAAAAGACCAGCAGCCTGCTGCTGCACGAGAACGGTCACGAGCCGTCTGCGGAAGAAATCGCGGAGTATCTGGATATGTCCCCCGAAAAGGTGCGCGAGATCCTGCGCGTGTCGCAGGAGCCGGTGTCGCTGGAAACCCCGATCGGTGAGGAGGAGGACAGCCACTTGGGCGACTTCATCCCCGACGACGATGCGCCGGCACCGGCCGATGCGGCGTCCCATTCGCTGCTGAAGGAAACGCTGACCGGCGTTCTCGGCACGCTGACCGCCCGTGAGGCGAAGGTGCTGCGGATGCGTTTCGGTCTGGACGACGGTCGTCAACGCACCCTCGAAGAGGTGGGTATGGAGTTCGGGGTTACCCGTGAGCGTATCCGCCAGATCGAGGCCAAGGCGCTCCGTAAGCTCCGTCACCCCAGCCGCAGCAAGAAGCTCAAGGATTTTCTGGATTAAACAAACAAAACGCACGATGGAAGCTCCATCGTGCGTTTTTTCTTATTCTTCTTCGAGATCGGGGGTAGATTTCGGTAAACGACCGTACAGGGCGACGTTTTCGCGGATGATGCCGGCCAGCCAATCGTTGGCGCAGCCGTCCGCGACACGCCATTGCCAGTTGCCGCCGAGGGTGGAGGGGGTGTTGATCCGCGCTTCGCTGCCCAATCCGATGAGGTCTTGCATCATCAGAATGGCGGTATCGGCGACCGAGCCGAGCGCAGCGCGCATCATCGCCCAGTTAAAGCCCTCCTCGTCGTCAACGTGGAGATAGCGACGGGCAAACGCCACGTCCTCCGGCGCGGCGGTCTTGGTCCAGCCGAGAATGGTGTCGTTGTCGTGAGTGCCGGTGTACACCACGCAGTTGCGGTCGTAATTGTGGGGGAGGTAGTCGCTCTCCTCACGGGTATCAAACGCAAACTGCAGTACCTTCATCCCGGGGAAGCCCGATTCCTGCAGCATTTTCCGCACCGCGGGGGTGAGGAAACCGAGATCCTCCGCAATGATCGGCAGGTCACCGAAGGTCGCCTTCCAATCGGCAAACAGCGCGCTGTCGGGACCTTTGATCCAGTGACCGCCGGTGGCGTCCTTGTCGCCGTACGGCACGGCAAAAAAGGATTCAAAGCCGCGGAAATGATCGATGCGGACGGTGTCAAACAGGGTCAGCGTGTAGCGCAGACGGCGTTTCCACCACGCGAAATGATCCGCCTCCATCGCCACCCAATCGTACAGCGGATTGCCCCACAGCTGTCCTTCCTCGCAAAACGCATCGGGCGGAACGCCTGCCACCAATTCCGGACGACCGCGTTTGTCCAGCAGGAACTGTTTGGGGTCTGCCCACACGTCGGCGCTGTCGTACGCGACGTAGATGGGGAGATCTCCGATGATGCGGATACCGTTTTGGTTGGCGTACGCTTTCAGCGCTTGCCATTGCTTGGCGAACTGATATTGCACGAAGCGGTGGTAATGGACCGTTTCGGCGTATTGCTCGGCGGCGGCCTTCATCGCGGCTTTCTGACGGCGACGCAGCGGCGCGTCCCATTCGCTCCACGCCAGCTCGCCGCTCGCCTCCTTGATGGCCATAAACAGCGCGTAATCGTCCAGCCACCACGCGTTTTGAATGCAGAAGGCTTGATAGTCCTCGTCGGGGGTGAAACGGGCAAACGCTTTTTTCAGCAACGGCGCCCGATTGTCGTACAGCTTGCCGTAGTCGATGGTATGCGGATCATCACCGAAATCCACCGCCGCGGCTTCGCCCGCCAGCAGCAGGCCTTCCGCGGTCAGCGTGTCGAGATCGATGAAATACGGATTGCCTGCAAACGAGGAGAAGGATTGATACGGCGAGTCTCCGACGTTGGTGGGACACAGCGGCAGAATCTGCCAATAGCGCTGTCCGCTTTTTTGCAAGAAATCGACGAACTCATACGCCTTCTTGCCAAAGGTGCCGATGCCGTACGGCGACGGCAGAGAAAAGATCGGCATCAAAATACCGCTTGCACGCATGAAAACACGCTCACTTTCCAACAAAACTGTTCTTAAGGTGACGCGAATAATCCGAACCTGTTTTTAAAAGGCGGATTTCCGCTCCTCCTTCGTTAAAATACTCGCGAATACATCCAGTATTCGCTGCGTTTTGTGCCTCGGATGAGCAAACATCCGCTCTTTTAAAAATCTCCGACCTTAAAGCGAGGAGATTTCGAGGGTTTTTTGCTCAATTTCATCTCGCAAGGCTGGCGCCTTGCGAGATGAAATTGAGTGAAAAGCACCAAAATATGCCGCTTTAAGGCAGGTTCGGATTACTCGTGTCACCTTATCATACCACAACTTACACGCCACCGCAAGCCTTTTTATCCTTTTACCGCGCCGGAAAGCACGCCTTGGATAATATGCTTCTGACAAAGGACGTACAGGATGACGATGGGCAACAGACAGAGAATGATGAGCGCCATAGTCGCGCCGTAGTCCACCCGTCCGTAGCTCCCCTGCAGAAACTGGATGTGAATGGGGACGGTCATATACTGCGTGCGGTCGAGCACCAGATACGGCAACAGATAGTCGTTCCACACCCACATCGTCTGCACAATGGCCACCGAGATATACGTCGATCGCATCACCGGCATGACCACCAGAAAAAAGGTCTGGAGCGGGTTACAGCCGTCGATGTTGGCCGCCTCCTCGATATCCGGCGGAATGCTTTTGATACAGCCGGCAAACAGGAAGACCGCCAGACCGGCGCCAAAGCCGAGATAGACGATCGGGATGGTGAGCGGCGTGTCCAGCGTCAGGCGGTCGGCGGTTTTGGAAAGGGTGAACATCACCATCTGAAACGGCACCACCATCGAAAAGATGCAGAGGTAGTAAAATAGCTTGCAGAGCAGACTGTCCACACGCAACATATACCACGCCGCCATCGAGGTGCACAGCAGGATCAGTCCCACCGACAAGACGGTGATGACCAGACTGTACAGCATGGACAGATAAAACGGATAGTCGCCGTGGTAGATGCCGCCGAGATAGTTTTGCCATCCGACGAAGGTGTCGGCGGTCGGCCACTCAAACGGCGTCAGCGCGATGGAGGTGCCGCTTTTAAAAGAATTGAGCAGCACCACGGCGATGGGGGCGACCCACACGATCGCCAGCAACGAAAACAGGACGGTCAGCCACCACCGTCCGGCTCGGGAGATCGGATTCATCCGTCCACCTCCCCCCGACGGGTGAGCGCCAGCTGGGACAACGCGATGATTACCACTGCCAAAAAGAACAGCACCGCTTTCGCTTGACCGACTCCCATATTGGACACGCTGTTGTAAAACGATTGATAGATGTTTAACGCCAGCATTTCGGTCTGACGGAAAGGCGCACCGCCGGTCAGGGCGAGGTTTTGGTCAAACAGCTTGAAGGCGTTGGTCAGACTCAAAAAGGTGCAGATGGTGACCGACGGCATCACACACGGCAGCGTGATGTGCCGCAAAATCTGCCAACCGCCGGCGCCGTCGATCTTGGCGGCCTCGATATATTCGGGGGGTACGTTTTGGAGACCTGCCACGTAGATGATCATCATATACCCGATCTGCTGCCAGCAGAGCAGGATGACCAACCCCCAAAAGCCGTAGGTGGCGTTTAAGGCGAGGGTGGAATCGAAAAAGCGGATGATCACTCCGTCGAGCAGCAGCTTCCAGATATATCCGAGGACAATGCCGCCGATGAGGTTGGGCATAAAGAAGATCGTCCGAAACAGAGTGGAACCGCGGATGCCCTTGGTCAGCGCCAAGGCGATAAAGAACGCGGCGAGATTGATGAGAATGACGGCAGTGACCGCAAAGGCGGCGGTAAACCAAAAGGAGCGCAGAAAGGTTTCGTCTGCCAGTGCCGCCCGGTAGTTGTCCAGTCCGACGAACGAGGTAAAGCGCAGGGTCTTGAAGCGGAAAAAGGACAGATAGACGCCCCACGCAAACGGCCACAGGAAGCCGATGGCAAACGCCGCCACGGTCGGCAGCAGAAACAGCGGCGCAAACGCCTGCATCGACCGCCGGCGGCTGCGATTGGTGATGGCGGCAGCCGACCGCGTTTTGAATGCTTTCACCTTGCAAACCACTCCTCTTTGTCGCTTATTGTCCCTGCGATGCCGTGTACTGCTTCGCCCAACCGTCTACGATGGCTTTCCGCACCACCTCAAAGTCCTGCTCGCCTGCCGAATACGCCGCCAGGGCGGAAACCACCTCGGCGCGCCAGGCGTCGGTGTTGGGGGTGTAGGGGAACATCCATTTGATGCTCTGCTTGCCGCCTTCGATCAATTTGTCCACTTCGTCAAACAAGACGTTATCGGGGGTTTTGGCTTTTTTGAACGGGCAGACAAAGCCCATCTCACCGCCGGCCATCGCCGCGGTGCCGGTTTCGCTGGTTGCCAGCCAGTGCATAAAGTCCAGCGTCGCCTTGCGGTCGGCTTCGCTCGCCTGCGAATTGACCACCCA
This sequence comes from Clostridia bacterium, assembly GCA_017387165.1. Classification (GTDB taxonomy): domain Bacteria; phylum Bacillota; class Clostridia; order Oscillospirales; family Acutalibacteraceae; genus RGIG426. The sequence continues at coordinate 2,306 of JAFOFS010000228.1, read as the reverse complement.
GTAATTTTCGGTGCCGGCGCACAGCCCCTGCGCCTGATCCGCTACACCGAAATAAATCGGGAGATAGCCGATGTTTTCCTTGCCGATCGAAAGGGCGTTGGCGTATTCCCACGTACCGTTCTGATAGAACACCGCCTTACCGTTTTGGAACTCCGCGACCGCGTCGCTGCCGGTTTTGGAGGTGAGGGTCTTGGGATCGGTGGCGGAGTTTTGGATATACAGATCCCACACCGCCTTGAAATTATCCAGATAGGTGCCCTTGATGGTGGCCGGCTGGCTGGTGACCTTGTCTTCGGTGAACTCGTAATACAGCGGCAGGTTGGTCAGATGTCCCGAAAACCGCCACGAGGACGAGCCGTCCAGACCGGAGGAGGTGAACGCATCGAAGCCGAGTTCATCTGCACGGGCGTGGATATCCTCTGCGATCTGCTTAAGGGAGGCGAAATCGGTAATTTGGTCGATGGAGTAGCCGGCATCCGCCAATAGCTTTTTGTTGGTGATCAGACCATACGCCTCGTACGCGAACGCGACGCCGTACACCTTCCCGTCCGCTTTCAGCGCAAATTCATCTGAGATGAGTTCCTTGACCACCGCGCTGTCGCTGATGTCCAGCGCGTAGTCTTTCCACGCCGCCAGACCGATCGGTCCGTTGACCTGAAACAGCGTCGGGGCAGCGTCCTTGTCGATCTCCACACCGAGCGTTTTCTCGTACTCGCCCGAGGCGGCGGTCACCACCTTGACCTCAACGCCCGTTTCCTCGGTGTACGCTTTGGCGAGTTTCTGCCAGTCGTCGTTGGCCTCCGGCTTGAAGTTGAGGTAGTACACGCGACCGACCTCCTCCTTTCCGCCTCCACGGGCGCAGCCACCCAACAGGCTGATCGCCAACAGCAGGCAGAGGGACAGGGTAAACAGTTTTTTCATTTTGCATTCCTCCTTGTAATGTGATGGGTGCTTTCAGTATACCGCTGCGGAAATGGCGGAAACTGCCGAACACCGCCGTCGTATTTCCGAAAAAAGTATATCCTGTTTGGCGGTTTACTATGCGATGGGAAAGAAAAAATTGACTTTACGGAGGAAAAAGGATATACTATTACAGATTGATAGAAAACGGAGGAATCCCCTTATGGAAAAACGCGAACGTCTTGGCAGTCGGCTGGGATTTATTTTGTTGAGCGCCGGTTGTGCAATCGGTATCGGTAACGTCTGGAAATTCCCGTATATGGCGGGTCAGTACGGCGGCGGCATTTTCGTGCTGCTGTATCTCTTCTTTTTGGCGGTGCTCGGTTTGCCGGTGTTGACTATGGAATTTGCGATCGGTCGCGCCGCGCAGAAGAGTCCCGTGCGGATGTATCACGCCCTCGGCGCGAAGCGCCCGTGGCGCGTTCACGGCTACGCGACGCTGATCGGTAACACCGTTTTGATGATGTTTTACACAACCGTCGCCGGCTGGATGCTGAAGTATTTCGTTTCCACCGCTTCGGGTGAGTTGCACGCGCAGGTGACCGCCGGTATGGACGCCGCCGCGATGCGTGAACAGTTTTCGGCGTTTTTCGGTCGGATGCTGTCCGAGCCGTGGACCATGATTTTGTTTATGGCGATCGTGGTGGTGAGCTCGACGCTGGTGCTGACCTTCGGCGTGCAAAAGGGTCTGGAGCGTGTCACCAAGTATATGATGCTGGCGCTCATGGTCATTATGCTGGGGCTGGCGGTGTATACCTGCTTTTTCATTCCCAACGGCGGCGCGGGTCTGCGCTTCTATCTGCTGCCCTCCATGGAGCGTCTGAACTCGGTCGGCTTTGTCAACGCCGTTTCGGGCGCGATGCAGCAGGCGTTTTTCACCTTGAGCCTCGGTGTCGGCTCGATGGCGATCTTCGGCAGTTACATCGGTAAGGACCGCGCCCTCGCCGGCGAGGCGTTCCGTGTGACCGTGCTGGATACAATGGTGGCTTTTTGCTCCGGTCTGATCATTTTCCCTGCCTGCTTTGCGTACGGCATTCAGCCGGATGCAGGTCCCAACCTCATCTTCATCACGCTGCCGCACGTGTTTGCCAATATGCCGGGCGGTCGTCTGATCGGCAGTGCGTTTTTTGTGTTTATGAGCTTTGCGGCGCTGTCTACCGTGCTGGCGGTGCTGGAAAATCTCATTGCTTGTCTGATGGATATGACCGGTTGGAAACGCCTGACCTCCTGCCTGGTGGTGGGCGGCGGTATTCTGGCGCTGTCGCTTCCGTGTATTTTCGGCTACAACATTTGGTCGGCTTTCCAGCCGTTCGGCGCCGGCTCGACCATCCTCGATCTGGAGGATT
>JAFOFS010000227.1 GCA_017387165.1 Clostridia bacterium | reverse complement strand
TAATACGCCGTTTGACGGTCGTCGCTTGACCGGTCGCGTGATGGCGACGGTTTGCAAAGGACGCATCGTTTATGAGTATAAGGAGGAAGTCTGATGAGCCTTGACAGAATGATTGAAAATATCCGCCGCACGGGCAACCCGACGGTTGCGGGTCTTGACCCGAAGCTGTCCTACATCCCGTCCTATATCCGTAAGAAGGCGTTCGCCGAATACGGCGAAACGCTGGATGGCGCGGCAGCGGCGATCCTTACATACAACAAAGCGCTGATCGATGCGCTGTGCGACATCGTTCCGGCGGTCAAGCCGCAGGCGGCGTATTATGAGATGTACGGCTGGCAGGGTATGACGACGCTGACCGAAACCATCGCCTACGCAAAGGAAAAGGGTATGTTCGTGATCACCGTCGGCAAGCGCAACGACATCGGTACCACGATGGAGGCGTACGCTACCGCGCACCTCGGCAAAACGGCGGTGGGCGAGCAGCAGTTCTCCGCTTTCGGCGGCGATGCGCTGACGGTGAACGGCTATCTCGGCTCGGACGGTATCCGTCCGTTGCTTGGCGTCTGCCGCGAAATGGACGGCGGTATTTTCGTGTTGGTCAAGACCTCCAACCCGTCCTCCGGCGAGCTGCAGGATCAGCTGCTGGGGGATAAGACCGTCTATCGTACGATGGGCGACAACTGCGAAAAATGGGGAGAGGAGCTCCCCGGAAAATACGGCTATTCGGGCGTTGGCGCGGTGGTCGGTGCGACCTATCCGTCCCAGCTGTCCGAGCTTCGCGAGGCTTTGCCGCACACCTACTTCCTCGTGCCCGGCTACGGCGCACAGGGCGGCGGTGCGAAGGATGTTGCCGGTGCCTTCGATCGGGATGGACTCGGCGCCATCGTCAATTCCTCCCGCGGCATCCTCTGCGCCTGGCAGAAGGAAAATTGCGCAGAAGAAGATTTCGCCGGTGCTGCGCGCCGCGAAGCGCTTCGTATGAAAGAAGATATTACGTCGGTTTTATAAGGAGTCCACCATGCGCTATACGCAAGAAATGACCACTGTACTCTCTCGTACCGTGCTGGCAGAGGGAGTCTTTGCCTATACGGTATCGGCTCCGCAGATGAGCCGTTTGGCAAAACCGGGGCAGTTTGTGCAGATTTTGGTAGAGGGTAAGCAGTTGCGTCGCCCGATTTCGTTGGCCGGCTTGGATGCCGAGGCCGGTACGCTCACCTTCATTTTTGAAATTCGCGGCGACGGTACGCGCCGTATGGCGGAGGCCAAGGTAGGGGATACGCTGGATTTGGTCGGTCCGCTCGGCAACGGCTTTCCGCTTGCGGAGTCGGAAGCGGTGGTGCTGATCGGCGGTGGTATCGGTAATCCGCCGATGCTGCCCTTGGCACAGCACTACGGCGAAAAAGCGACCGTGATCTCCGGCTTCCGCAATGCCGCTTCGGTTATTTTGCAGGACGATTTTGCGGCAACCGGTGCCGCTACGGTGCTTTGCACCGATGATGGCTCTGCCGGCTTTGCCGGCTTTACGACGCAGGCGCTGGAGGCGCATCTGGCCACCCATCCCTGCGACCTGATCTGCACCTGCGGCCCGACGCCGATGATGCGCGGCGTAGCGGCTGTGGCGGCTCGCCACGGCATTCGTTGCTTCGTTTCGCTGGAGGAGCGTATGGGCTGCGGCTTCGGCGCTTGCGTCGGCTGCGCGGTGGATATTCGGGAAAAGGACGGCGCGGTTGCCCGTAAAAAGGTTTGTACCGACGGTCCTGTGTTTGAAGGTCAGGAGGTGTGCTGGTAATGGCGGATATGCGCGTGAATCTTTGCGGCGTGGAACTGAAAAACCCGGTCATCACCGCTTCGGGCACCTTTGGCTACGGTCACGAATTTCAGGATTTTTATCCCGTTGGCCGACTTGGCGGTATTTCCTGCAAGGGTACCACCCTGCTGGAACGACCGGGAAATCCGTCTCCCCGTATTGCGGAGACCCCGTCGGGTATGCTCAACAGCGTCGGTCTGCAAAACCCCGGCGTGGAAACGTTCGTCCGTGAACTGCTTCCGTGGATGCGTGAGCAGGACGTGACGGTGATCGCCAATATTGCCGGCAGCTCGGTGGATGATTACGTCGCCATGGCGGAACGACTGGATAACGAAGACGTTCAGCTGATCGAGATGAACATCTCCTGCCCCAACGTCAAGGAGGGCGGCGTCAGCTTCGGAACCTCTGCCGAGTCGGTTGAAAACATCACCAAGGCGGTGAAAAACCGCCTGAAAAATAAGCCGCTTATTGTCAAGCTTACCCCGAACGTCACCAGCATCGGGGATATGGCGGCTGCCGCCGAAGCCGGCGGTGCGGATGCGGTTTCGCTGATTAACACCTTGACCGGTATGCGTATCAACATTCGTACGCGCCGTCCTGTTCTGCGGAACAATACGGGCGGTATGTCCGGTCCTGCGGTATTCCCCGTGGCGGTGCGAATGGTGCGTGACGTGTATAAGCGTGTGCGTATCCCCGTGGTGGGACTCGGCGGCATCTCCACGTGGGAGGATGCGGCCGAGATGATGATCGCCGGCGCGACCGCCATTCAGATCGGCACCGCGAATTTCCGCGATCCGTATGCGGCTGTCAAAGTGATTGAGGGGCTGGAGAAATTTGCGGATGAATTGGGTCTGTCCTCGATTACCGAACTGACCGGAACGCTGGAGGAATGGTAACGTGAAGATTTTGGCGGTTGATCTCGGAATGGTGCGTACCGGTCTGGCGATCTCGGATGTGACCGAGTTTCTGGCTTCTCCGATCGGCACGGTCACCGAACGGCATTTGGATCGCTTGGTGGAGCGTGTAACGGCGGTTGCCGCCGAACAACACGCGGAGATGATCGTGGTCGGTCACCCGAAGAATATGGACGGCACCCGTGGCGAAAGTGCGCTGCGCGCCGAGGATTTTGCGGAGCAACTGCGTGCCGCCTGCCACCTGCCGGTTACGCTTTGGGATGAACGGATGACCACCGTGACGGCGCATTCCTATCTGAACGAAGCGGACGTTCGCGGCAAAAAGCGCAAAGCGGTCGTGGATACGGTGGCTGCAACCGTTATTTTGCAGGATTATTTGGAATATCGTCGCTTGCATAAAGCGTAAAGCGAATTAACTTTACAAGAAAAAGGAGGGAGAACGGTTTGTTACAGCTGATACTCGGTCGCTCGGGAAGCGGCAAGACGGAAGAGATCTGGAAGCGTTTACAGAGCTCGTTATCGGCGGCGGATGCGACGGGAAATTACGTCCTGTTGGTGCCGGAACAGTTCTCCTTTGAGACCGAACGAACGCTTTTGCGTCGGCTCGGTCCGGCCTTGTCCTTGCGTGTCAAGGTGTATAGCTTTACCCGTATGGCGGAAATGGTGCGCCGTGAGGTGGGGGGCAGAAGCGGCTCGCCGATGCGTCCGAGCACACGGGTGGTGCTGCTTTCCAAGACCCTGCGCGAGCTTAGTGACCACCTGCGCGTCTACGCTTCGCAGTATGCGGATACTTCCCGTCTGCACGCCTTGATGGCGCTGATGGAGGAATTTCGCGGTTGTGGGATTACCTCGGATACCCTTGCCAAACTGTCGGAAGAAACGCCGGTCGGCGGTTTAAAGAACAAATTGCACGACCTCGCCTTGATTGACGAGGGGTATCGTGCACTGGTGGAACAGGCGTACCTCGATCCGATGGACGATCTGACGCATTTGGCGGAGGATCTGCCGCAAAGCGCGGCGTTTCGCGGCTCGCACGTTTTCATTGACGGTTTCAAGAGCTTTACGGGTCAGCAAAAACGGATACTGGACGTCCTGCTGCCGATGGCGGCGGAGGTCACGGTATCCCTCTGCTGCGATCCGTATGGCGATCCCGATGAAAGCGACGTGTTTGCGGACGCGTTTGCTACGGCAAGCGAGCTCGAAAACACCGCACGCCGTCTTGGTGTGACAGTCAAGACGCCGCTGCGCTTGATCGAGGATCACCGCCATGCCCATTCGCCTGCGCTGGCCGCTTTGGAAAGCGGCTTGTACGGCGTCGGTGATCCGTATGAGGGGGAACAGCTTCCCGTCGAATTGATGGCTGCCGACAGCCTGTACGAGGAGTGTAGCCTGGCGGTTCGCCGCATCCACCGCTTTTTGCGTGAAGGCGG
>JAFOFS010000226.1 GCA_017387165.1 Clostridia bacterium | reverse complement strand
TCTCGAGGCTGAGTACGAGAATATGGCGAAGATGTACAATATGGAAGTCGAGAAGATCAAGGCGCTGATCAACGCGGAAGCCATCAAGGCGGACAAGGCGGTTGAGAAGGCGATGGCTCTCGTCAAGGAAAACGCGAAGGTCGCCAAGAAAGCCGCGAAGAAGCCGACTGCCAAGAAGGCTAAGGCGGAGGAGAAGACGGAGGAATAAAATCCGCCGTTTCATCCTATAATTTCTCGAACGATCAAAAGAAAGAAAGGTGTTTGCTATGAGTTTGGTTCCTTATGTTGTTGAACAAACCAGCCGCGGAGAACGCAGCTACGATATTTTTTCCCGCCTCTTAAACGATCGCATCATTATGCTGTGCGATGAGGTGAACGACGCAACCGCGTCGCTGGTGGTGGCGCAGTTGCTGTATCTCGAGGGGCAGGATCCCGACAAGGACATTCACCTGTATATCAACAGCCCCGGCGGTTCGATCTCTGCCGGTATGGCGATTTACGACACGATGCAGTTCATCAAGTGCGACGTGTCCACCATTTGCATCGGCATGGCGGCCAGTATGGGCGCATTCCTGCTGGCCTCCGGTGCGAAGGGCAAGCGTCTGGCGCTGCCCAACAGCGAAATTATGATCCATCAGCCTCTGGGCGGTACGCAGGGTCAGGCGAGCGATATTAAGATTCAGGCGGAGCACATTCTCGCCATTCGCAGTCGCATTAACAAGATGCTGTCCGATATGACCGGTCAACCGCTCGAGACCATTGAGCGGGACACCGAGCGTGACAACTGGATGACCGCTGACGCTGCCTGCGCCTACGGCCTGGTGGATAAGGTTATCGAAAAGCGTGCTTGATTTAAAAACGGAAGTGAGGAATCACAATGCCTAAGAACGAAGGAACCCGCTCGGTTCATTGCTCATTCTGCGGAAAATCGCAGGAAGAGGTTTATCGGCTCTTGGCCGGCCCCGGCGTTTTCATTTGCAATGAATGCGTAATGCAGTGCGAGAGTATCCTGCGTGACGGAGATGAGCTCCCGCAGAAATCCGCAAAGGACGACGCGCCGCCGCGGTTGCCTACGCCGAAAGAAATCAAGTCGCAGCTGGATGAATATGTGATCGGGCAGGACGAAGCGAAAGTGGCGCTTTCGGTTGCTGTCTACAATCATTACAAGCGTATCTTCTACCGTGCGCCCGAGGATCCCGAGATCGGCAAGAGCAACGTCTTGCTGCTCGGCCCGACCGGCGTCGGTAAGACCGCCTTGGCGCAGACGCTGGCGCGTATTCTGGATGTTCCGTTTGCCATCACCGATGCGACCACGTTGACCGAGGCCGGATACGTTGGTGAAGACGTGGAGAACATTCTGCTTCGCTTGATTCAGGCGGCGGACGGCGACATCGAGAAAGCGCAGCGCGGTATCATCTACGTTGATGAGATTGACAAGATCTCCCGCCGCAGCGAAAACCCCTCCATTACCCGTGACGTCAGCGGTGAAGGCGTGCAGCAGGCGCTGCTGAAGATTCTGGAGGGAACGGTGGCGAACGTTCCGCCCAACGGCGGCCGTAAGCATCCGCAGATGGATTGTCTGCAGATCGACACCACCAACATTCTGTTCATTCTCGGCGGCGCTTTTGATGGAATGGAAAAGATCATCGAAAAGCGCCTGTCGTCCGGTTCTATGGGCTTTGGCGGCGACGTCAAGTCCAAGGCGGATCTTTCTCGCGAGAAACTGCTGACGCAAGTCGTTCCGCAGGATATCATTCGCTACGGTCTGATCCCCGAACTGGTTGGACGTATGCCGGTCGTGACGGCGTTGCATGCGTTGGATGCCGATGCTTTGGTTCGTATTTTGAAAGAGCCGAAAAATTCGATTCTCAAGCAGTACACCTATCTGTTTGAATTGGATGGTGTGCGCCTGTCGATGGACGATTCGACGCTGCGTGCGGTGGCCGAAAAGACGCTGGAGCGTAAGACCGGCGCCCGTGGCCTGCGTGCGGTGATCGAGGAACTCTTGACGCCGTGGATGTTTGAGGTGCCTTCCGATCCGACGGTTGAGCAAATTACCTTTACGGAGGCGTGTGTTACGGAGGGGGCAGAGCCGACGGTGGAACGTAACCCCAACCGCAAGCCTGCTCGTATCCGCGTGCCGTCTACGCGCAAAAACGCGCACAGAAAGATTAGTGTATAACCCCACATAGGATGCGTATAAGAAAATGAGTATAACAACTGCAAAAGCTTTACGCCATAAATCCTTGCCCCTGCTTGCTTTGCGGGGGCTTGTGGTTTTTCCGGGCGTAGTCTATCATTTGGACGTCGGCCGCAAGAAGTCGCTGGAAGCGCTTCGGGCGGCAATGTCCCGTGACCAAATGCTTTTTTTGGTCACACAACGAAACGAAGAAACCGAAACTCCGACGTTGGATGAACTCTATCCTGTCGGCACGGTTGCGGTGGTTCGTCAGATTCTGAAGCTGCCGGGCGACGGTCTTCGTGTGCTGGTGGAGGGTCTTTACCGCGCAAAGGTGGTAGAAGCCACACAAGCGGAGCCTTTCTATCACGTCGAGGTAACCGAATGCCGTGAACGCTCGATCAGCGAACCGTTGCGTGAGGAGGCGCTGATTCGCCAACTCTCGTCGCGCTATTTTGAATATGAGCGTATGCTGCCGGAACACACCAATGAGGCGGAGGTGCGTCTGACGGACGATCTCACCTGCGCGGAAGTGGTGGATCGCATTGCCTCTGCGTTGCCGATTCGCACCGACGAAAAGGAACGAATCCTCGGCTTGTCCACCGTGTCGGTTCGTGCGGATTTCTTACTGAATCTGCTGGAACGCGAGCTTCGCGTGGCGGAACTGGAAAATCGGATCAATCAGCGCGTGCAGGAGCAGATGGATGACAATCAGCGTGACTATTACTTGCGTGAGCAGATCAAGGCCATTAACGAGGAACTCGGCAATGCCGAGGATACGGCGCAAGAGGCAGAGGAATACCGCGCCAAGATCGAAAAGCTCGGCGCCGATGACGAGGTCAAGAACGTTCTCTTGAAAGAGTGCCGCAAACTGGAAAAAATGCCGGACGGCTCACATGAGGCGACGGTCGTTCGTTTGTACTTGGACACCTGCTTGGAACTGCCGTGGGACAGCTATTGCGAGGAAAATCTTGACCTGAAAAAAGCAAGAGAGATCCTCGATCGGGATCATTACGGTATGCAGAAGGTCAAAGACCGTGTGATCGAAATGCTGGCGGTTCGCCATCTGCAGCCGAAGCTCAAGGGGCAGATCGTCTGTTTGGTTGGCCCTCCCGGTGTCGGTAAGACCTCCATTGCCCGCTCGGTAGCGGAAACGACAGGGCGTCCGTACGTCCGCGTATCGCTTGGCGGCGTGCGTGATGAATCGGAGATTCGCGGTCATCGTCGCACCTATATCGGCGCCATGATGGGGCGTATTATGACCGCTATGAAGCGTGCAAAAGTGAAAAATCCTCTCATCCTACTGGATGAGATTGACAAATTATCGCACGATTTCAACGGCGATCCTGCCTCGGCGCTTTTAGAAGTGCTGGATGCGGAACAGAACTTTGCCTTTACCGATCGGTACGTCGATATGCCGTTTGACCTGTCGGACGTTCTCTTTATGACCACGGCGAACGATGCCGCCAATATTCCGGCGCCACTGTATGACCGTATGGATGTGATCCAGCTCGGTAGCTACACGGCGGAGGAGAAATTCCATATTGCCAAACAACACCTGCTCCCGAAGCAAATTGCAGCGAACGGCTTGAAACCGGCGCAACTTCGCGTGCCGGACGAGGTCATTCGTACCGTTATCAGCGGATACACGCGTGAGGCCGGCGTCCGCCAGTTGGAACGCGAGATCGGCAAACTGTGCCGTAAGGCGGCTTGCCGCATCGTGGATGGCAGTGCCAAACGCGTGCAGGTGCGCGACGCGGAAGAATTGCTCGGACCGAAGAAATTCAAACCCGATACCGTCCGCCGCTGCGACGAGATCGGTGTGGTCAACGGCTTGGCGTGGACCAGCGTTGGCGGCGAGTTGCTTCCGATTGAAGTGGCGATTTTGGATGGAACCGGTAAGATCGAATTGACCGGCTCGCTCGGCGACGTTATGAAAGAATCGGCGCGTATTGCGATCAGCTATGCCCGTGCACATGCAAAGGAATGGCAGATC
>JAFOFS010000225.1 GCA_017387165.1 Clostridia bacterium | reverse complement strand
GTTGCTTTCCCGTCGCGACTATTCGGTGCGTGAGTTGACCGGCAAGCTGCGGCAAAGCGCCGACCGCGAGGTTGCGGAAGCGACGGCGGCCCGTATGGAAGCCGTCGGTCTGGTGGATGACGAGCGGTATGCCGAGCGGCTGGCGCGGGAATATTGCTTGGTGCGGAAGTATCCGATGCGCCGCGCCGAGCAGAAAATGCGGGAAAAAGGGTTGTCCCGCGACTTGATTGAAGCGGCTTTTGAAGCATTGGAACTGGATGACGTGCAGGTGGCACTTGAACATTTGGAAAAACTGTGTTATACTGATATCGATTGTGAAGAAACACGCCGTAAAATGCGTGAAAAATTGGTGCGTTACGGCTTTTCGTACGAAACGCTCCGCACGGCGATACGGTTGGCAGAGGAGAATGCAAGTTGAGCATAAGCGTCGGAATGGTGTCCCTCGGATGCCCGAAAAATCAAATGGATGCCGAGCAGATGCTGGCAAAGCTGCAGTCCGCGGGTTACACCATCAAAGCGGATGCGGCGCTGGCAGACGTGGTCATCATCAATACCTGTGGCTTTATCGCGGACGCGAAGCAGGAGTCCATTGAGCAGATTCTGGAATTTGCGCAACTGAAGGATGAGGGTCAGATTCGCAAGATCATCGTGACCGGTTGCCTTGCGCAGCGGTATCAGCAGGAGCTGTGCGACGAGCTGCCCGAATGCGACGGCGTGTTCGGTCTCGGCGCCAACGAGGACATCGTTGACGCGGTGCGCCGCGTGGCGGAGGGAGAACGCGTGTGTGCTTTTCCGCCGCTTTCCGGCTGGTCGCTGGAGGGCGACCGCCTGCAGACCACGCCGTCTTTCTTTGCGTATCTGCGTATTTCGGACGGCTGCTCCAACTGCTGCACCTATTGCGCCATTCCGAAAATCCGCGGCAAATTCCGTAGCCGCCCGATGGAAAGCGTCATCGATGAGGCGAAAAAACTGGCGGCTGACGGCGTCAAGGAATTGGTGCTGGTGGCGCAGGATACCACGCTGTACGGCATCGACCTGTACGGCGAGGTGCGGCTGCCGCAGCTGCTGACCGAACTTTGCCGTATCGACGGTCTTCGCTGGATTCGTATGCTGTATTGCTACCCCGAGCGTATCACCGAGGAATTGCTGGACGTGATGGCGCGAGAGGAAAAACTGGTCAAGTATTTGGATATGCCCATCCAGCACGCGTCGGGTGCCGTGCTGAAGGCGATGAACCGCCCCGGCAATGCCGAAACCTTGACCGCGCTGATGGCGCATATTCGCGAAAAACTCCCGAACGTGGTGCTGCGTACCACCGTGATGACCGGTTTCCCCGGCGAAACGGAGGAGGATTTCGAGCAGCTGTGCGCCTTCCTCAAGACGGCGCAGTTCGAGCGTCTGGGTTGCTTTGCCTACTCGCCCGAAGAGGGCACCGTTGCCGGCGAAATGCCCGACCAGATCCCCGATGACGTCAAGGAACGTCGCCGTGAGATCGTGATGGATCGCCAGACCGAGCGGATGGAACGCTATCAGGAGAGCCTGATCGGTCAGACGGTGGAGGTGCTGGTGGAGAGCTACGATCGCTACGCCGAGAGCTGGTTCGGGCGTACGGCGGGAGATGCGCCGGACATTGATTACAAGGTATTTTTCCTTACTCCGCATCGCGTGGATGCGGGAGATTTTGTGCAGGTGACCGTCACCGATACGATGGACGGCGACCTGATCGGGGAGGTTTTGGTATGAAAATGAATCTGCCCAATAAACTGACGGTGCTGCGTATCGTGTTGGTGCCCGTTTTCTTTCTGCTTTGTATGTGGGATTTTTACGGCCATCTGCTGGCGGCCTGCGCCGTGTTCGGCGCGGCGGCGCTGACCGATCTGCTCGACGGCAGGATTGCCCGTAAGCGCGGTCTGATCACCAACCTCGGCAAGTTCCTGGATCCCATCGCGGACAAGGTGCTGACCACGGCGGCCTTTATTGCCCTGCTGATGGAAATCGGCGGCGGTCATCGCTGGCTGTGGGCGTGGTGCCTGATGCTGATCATGGCTCGTGAGTTTGTCGTGGCGACCGTCCGTATGATGGCGGCCGGCGGCGGCGAGGTGGTCGCGGCCGATATTTGGGGCAAGGTCAAGACGGTGATGCAGTTTATCGTGGTCATCTTTATGCTGGTGACGCTGGATGCCGTGACGCTGATCGGTGTGATCTTCAAAGCGGACGTCACGCTGTGGCACACGCTGGCGGTCGGGATCGGTGACCTGATGATGGTGCTCACTACCGTCGCAACGGTGATTTCGGGCGCACGTTATACGTTGAACAATTGGCGTTATATCAAGGAGGATTGACCGATGGCACGTCGCGATAAAAACAACTATTATCTGGATATTGCCGAGATGGTGGCACAGCGCAGCACCTGCCTGCGCCGGTATTACGGCGCGGTCATCGTCAACCACGACGAGATCATTTCCACCGGCTACAGCGGCGCGCCGCGCGGTCGGAAAAACTGCATCGATATGGGACGCTGCATCCGCAGTGAAATGAACGTCCCCCGTGGCGAACGGTACGAGCTGTGCCGCTCGGTACACGCCGAGGCCAACGCGATCATCAGCGCCTCCCGCGAGAAGATGCTCGGCTCGACCTTGTATTTGGTCGGTATTGAGGCGGAGGATCGCTCGTATGTCCCAAACGCGAGCAGCTGCTCGATGTGCAAGCGTCAGGTTATCAACGCCGGTATTGCCCGCGTCATCATCCGCGACGATAAGGATAACTACCGTACGGTTGAGGTGTCCGAATGGATCGAAAACGACGAATCGCTTGAGGGCGTGCTCGGCTATTGAATTTTCACTTGACTTTTTCGGAAAAACTGCATATAATATCTTAAAGAAGAAATTCGTTGGAAATGCGATGAACGGGAGAAGTACCTGTGCAACCGCTTTGACAGAGAAGGTCGCCGTTGGCTGGAAGCGACCGCAAAGCGCCGCAGCGAAATGCACCCGCCAGCACGCGGAGGGAACTTCAGTATCTCCGTGCGGAAGACCACCGTTATCCGGTCAGGGAATGCTTGTTCCCGTTTAAGTTAGAAATCGGAGTGGAACCGCGATTTGATCGCCTCCGTTACGCCATCGGCGCGTAACAGAGGCGATTTTTTCTTTTTGGGCAGAGTTCGTAATCTGAAACGGTTGAAAAGCGGCCGCTTTCGGTGCTTTCCGTCCTCGCCTGCTTGGCAAGGCACAAAGCCTTGCGGCAGCAGTCGTGAACGCAAATCCCTCGAAATCGTCTCGCTTTGCAACCATTTCATCTTACTCACTCTACCCCT
>JAFOFS010000224.1 GCA_017387165.1 Clostridia bacterium | reverse complement strand
TTTTTTCATTCAAACAATTTGCTTTTTCGCAGGGCGAGGAACAAAAGCAGGCCGCCGGCGCCGGCGGAGATCAATTCTCCGATACCGACCCACAACGCGGACACCCCGTACAACGGCAACGTAAAGGCCGTTCCCGAAAAGAACAGCGCGAGTTCCAGACCGACGATCAACGCGTTGCACAAAATCGGCATCGCCACCGACAACAGCGGCAGGTCTTTGATACGAACGCGGCGGAACACATACGAAAGCCACGCGGCAAGCAGGGTTGCCGCCGTGCCGAACAGAATATCCCAGCCACCGGTCATCCCCATGGTCATTCCGAGGAGATTGGCGAGCAAGCAGCCAACCGTCAATCCCGGCACCGCCGCCGCGGTGAACACCGGCAACACGGTGAGCAGCTCGGACACCCGTACCTGCACCGCGCCGTAGGACAGCGGCGCGACCATCAACGTGAGCGCGACGTACAACGCCGCGATCACTCCTGCCTCGGTCAACCGACGCAGGTTACTTTCTTTCTTCATTTTTCAACACGCTCCCTAGTTTTATTTAAGGTCAGGATGGTTTCGAACTGACCGCCCGACGGGCATTTTGTAGTATAATACAGCGGTTTCATTTTGTCAAGTGGGGGTAGATTACGGATAATACATTATGTATTATTGTTGTATCATATTTCTATTAGTAAAGCGTTTTGGGCGGAATTTGATTTTTTTTGAGGGAGTTACGGCAATTTCGTAGGGGTCGGCGTCCTCGACGACCCGCGTACAGAATGATCTCTCCCTCCGTCTCGCCTACGGCGAGCCACCTCCCTCGTCAGAGGGAGGCAAGGGTCGGTTGGCGTAATGTTACGGTGACGCCGTAGGGGTGGCAATCTGCCGCCCGTCTTTAACACCCCTCTCCGTCACGCTCCGCGTGCCACCTCTCCCCAAGGGGCGAGGCAAGATTCGGTAGCCGTGAGATTATGCACAGAATCCGCGGCGGGAGCAAGCCCCCGCCCTACGGCTCGCCGCTGGTTTGTGCAAAAAGGACCGTCGGGGACGCCGGTCCCTACGGCTCGCCGTTGGTTTCGGGCAAAATCTGCGGCGACATTGCAGGAATGGTGTTTTCATAACAAAAAAGCTCGGTGATGACTCACCGAGCTTTTTTATCACGCTATTTTTCCGTGGACTGCATTATTCTTCCGCGGTGGTTTCCTCGGCGCCTTCGTCGGCGTCGCCGGTGTCCTCCGGCTTGGCGAGTTCTTCCTCGTCGTCGGCGGCGCGGTTGGTGGTGACCAGCGACACGATACGGACACCCTCGCCCAAGCGCATCACGCGGACGCCCTTGGACGGACGGTTGCAGACGCGGATATCCGCCGCGTGCATACGGATGACGATGCCGTCGGTGGAGATGAGCATAATATCCTCCTGCTCCGGATCGATCGCCACGACCGCCGCCACGTCACCGAACTTGCCAACGTGGTAGTTGGTCAGACCCTTACCGCCGCGACCCTGCAGACGGTAGTTGTCGTAGGACGACAGACGACCGTAGCCGGTTTCGGTGACGGTCAGCAGCATCTTGCCCGGCTCCAGCGTCACCAGCGCGATAACCTCGTCATCGGCGGCGAGATTCAGCGCTTTCACACCGCGAGCGGTACGACCGATCACACGGGCATTCGTCTCCGAGAAGCGGATGGCCATACCCTTTTTGGTCGCGACCAGCATATCCTGATAGCCGTCGGTGACCGCCACGCCGACCAGGCTGTCGCCTTCGTCAAGATCGATGGCGATCAAGCCGCTCTTACGCGCGTTGGCGTACGCCGACAGACGGGTACGCTTGATGATACCGTTTCGGGTGAGCAGCGTCAGATACTGCTCATCCAGGAATTCGTTGACCGGAATCATCGCGGTGACCTTTTCGCCGGACTCCAGCGGAAGGAGGTTGACGATGTTCATACCCTTGGCGGTACGGCTGCCCTCCGGCACCTCGTAGCCCTTCAGGCGATACACGCGACCGGTGGAGGTGAAGAACATCACCGTATCGTGAGAGGAGCAGCGGAACAGCGTTTCGGTCACGTCCTCGTCACGGGTGGTCATACCGGTAATACCGCGACCGCCGCGATGCTGCGCCTTGTACACGTCCGCCGCCATACGCTTGATATAGCCGAGGCGGGTCATGGTCAGCACGCTCTCCTCCACGGGGATGAGGTCTTCGATGTCCATTTCACCCGAAATGATGGAAATATCGGTGCGGCGCTCGTCGCCGTACTTGTCGCGCATACGGAGGCATTCCTCTTTCACGACCGCACGGATGTTGGTCTCGCTGGACAGCAGCTCCTCGAAACCGGCGATCTTCTTGAGCAGCGCGTCCAGCTCTTCCTCGATCTCCTGGCGACCGAGACCGGACAGCTGACCGAGGCGCATCTTCACGATGGCATCCGCCTGCACGTCGTCAAATTCAAAACGCTCGCACAGCGCCGCCTTGGCGGAGGGCTGATCGGGGGATTTGCGGATAATGTTGATCACTTCGTCGATGAAATCGACCGCGACCTTGAGCGCTTCCCAGATATGCGCCTTTTCCTGCGCCTTTTTCAGCTCAAACTGCGTGCGACGGGTGATGACCTCGACCTGATACTTGATGTACTCCTCCAGCATCTGCTTGAGGGACAGCACACGCGGCTCACCGTTGACCAGCGCCAGCATAATAGCACCGAAAGTGGTCTGCATCTGGGTGTAGCGATACAGGTGATTGAGCACGATCTGCGGATTGGCGTCCTTTTTCAGCTCGATCACGATACGCATACCGTTGCGGTTGGAGTAGTCCACCACGTCGGCAATGCCCTCAATGCGCTTTTCGTCCACCAGCTCGCTGATGTTTTTCACCAGATCCAGCTTACGCACCATATACGGGATCTCGGTCACCGTGATACGGAAGCGGCCGTTGGACTCCTCGGTGATCTCGGTACGGGCACGGACGCAGATGCGGCCGCGACCGGTCGCATACGCGGCGCGGATGCCGGCACGGCCCATAATGACGCCGCCGGTCGGGAAATCCGGACCCTTGATGTGCTCCATCAGATCCGCCAGCTCCGCATCGGGGTTGTCGATCAGCAGGCAGATGGCGTCCACCACCTCGCACAGGTTGTGCGGCGGAATGTTGGTCGCCATACCGACCGCAATACCCGACGAGCCGTTGACCAGCAGGTTGGGGAAACGGGACGGCAGCACCGTCGGCTCCTTCAAGCGGTCATCGTAGTTGGGCGCGAAGTCCACCGTATTCTTGTCGATATCGACCAGCATATCCAGCGACATCTTGTTCATACGGGACTCGGTGTAACGATACGCAGCGGCAGGGTGACCGTCGATCGAACCGAAGTTACCGTGACCGTCGATCAGCGGATACCGCAGCGAGAAATCCTGCGCCATACGCACCATCGCGTCGTACACCGACGCGTCACCGTGCGGATGGTAACGACCCAGCACCGTACCGACCGTATCGGCGCACTTGCGGTACGCCTTGTCGGGGGTGAGGTTGTTCTCATGCATGGTGTACAGGATACGGCGGTGCACCGGCTTCAGACCGTCACGGACGTCCGGCAACGCACGAGCCACCAGCACCGAAACGGAATACTCCAGAAAACGGCGCTTCATCTCCTGCTCGAGATCCGCCAAGATGAGCTTGTCCCCCATCACAGCCGCTTCCTCCGACACCGTCGTGTCCTTCATCATATTTTCATCCATACCAATTCCTCCTATCAAATAGGGGTATCATTTTTGTTTATACTAATTGTATTTTTACTACAACAATATACAGTTTATTGGTTAATTTGCGCCCACAGAGCCGGAATTTCGCGACAATTTTCTACCGAGGTCGCGATCACGCCGATAGGGGTGAACAGCATCACCAGATCGTCGCGGCAGCGGACGACCACCTCATCGGGGAGAAAAAACCATTCGCCGGCGGTGTGGTATACACGCCAGCCGCCCTCCGTTTCGGACAACCCCAGCAGGTGCTGCGGCGGGATATGCTTTTGTGCGAAAAGGGAAAGCGGAAAAAGCGAGAACAGCAACAGCGCGATAAACAGCGCCGCGGGCATCCAGCCTTCCTGCAGGTCAAAGCAGAGAACCAGTATACCGGCCATCGCCACCTGCAGCAGCATCAGCAGCGGCAGCGCATCGATTACCAGAGAGAAAAAGGTCTGCTGTGACGGGCGGTGGTACTGCGGCAGATCGGGAACCTGCGGCGGCAGTACCTCGCGATCGGGGTACAGCGGAATGGGATGCGGATACGGCAACTGACCGACCGCCTGACGGCGGCAACGGAACACGCCGTCGGGCAATTGCCGACGCAGGAGAGTCCGCACGAAGGAAACGTCCGTTTCGGTCAGCTCGGCGGCCGGCAAAATCAGCACGAGACCGTCGCCGTTCAAATAAAAGCCATCGCGGTCCTCCACCGCCGAGAGAACGCGGTCGTACACAAGCACGAATCGATCGCGCTGACCGCTGCATTCCACGCGGTCGGTGAAAAAACGATATACCGACGGCATTCCGGTGTCCCGACGGGCGCGGGCAAGGGCTTGCTGCTTGTTGGCTTTGCGGTTAAGAAAAACACGAAACAGCAACAAAAAGATCGCTATGTTCAGCACCGTGCTGCACAGCGGCCGCAACGCGTCGGTCGCGTCGTTTTGAATCCCGAAAGTAGCAGGAAGCTGCAACGCGGCGGTGAGAAAAAAGTAAGCGGAAACCATAAACGGAACGGTGAACATCCAAAACAGACGGGACGTCTTTCGAACGGCGCGCGTGTAGAGCGCAGCGGCCGGACGGCGCACCGCAACGATCGCCAACGGCGTATCCGCCTGGAACGACTCATCACACACGGTTATTCACCCTTTCTTCCAAAAACGGCAGAAGCGATGCCGGAATCGCCGCGGTCGGCAGGATCACCATCTGGCTTTTTCCCTGCAGCAGCACCCACAGCGTTTTCGTTTTGAGCAAGCGGAAATCGCGATATTCCCAACGGGTGTAGGTCTTTTCGGTCTTGCCGAAGCCGAGGAAGTCCTCCCCGATCCACAAATGCACCTTACGGGCGGCGGCCGCTTGCTGCTTTGCTGTGACATACGCGGAGATCGGCGCATAAAGACCGGCGATCGCAGCAAACAGCACGCAGAGGATGCCGATGGTCAGCGAGCCGTTCGGGTGGGACGGGGATAAACCAAAATTGAAAAAGCAGAGAGTTCCCATCGCCAACGCGGCGCCGCATTCGATCGCAATCCGAACGGGACCGATACGCTCGCGGTCAGCCAGCCGCAGGGCGCGGTAGATCTCCTCGCGGTCGGGGGTGTAGCGCACGTAGGCGCGCGCCTCGGCGCCGTCGGGCGCCGTCTCCCCCTCCGCAAAACGATAAATGTCTTGAATCATACTGTCAGAAATCGAGGTTGGTGGCGTATTTGGCGTTTTGCTCGATGAACAGGCGGCGAGGCTCGACCTGGTCGCCCATCAGCACCGCGATGGTCGCGTCGGCAGCCTGCGCATCCTCGATGGTCACCTGAATCATCGAACGCACCGCCGGATCCATGGTGGTTTCCCACAGCTGCTCGGGGTCCATTTCACCAAGACCCTTGTAGCGCTGGACGTCCGCCGAGCCGCCAAGCTCCGCAATGTAGCGGTCGCGTTCCTCGTCGGAGTAGGCGTAGTGCACGTTCTTGCCGTTCTTGGAAACCTTGAACAGCGGCGGCTGTGCGATGTAGACGTGACCCTCCTCGATCAGCGGCTTCATATAGCGGAAGAAGAAGGTCATCAACAGGGTGGAAATATGCGCACCGTCAACGTCGGCATCCGCCATAATGATGACCTTGCCGTAGCGCAGACGGGACAGATCGAAATCGTCGCCGATACCGCAGCCCAGCGCCACGATGATCGGATTGAGCTTGTCGTTGTCGTACACCTTATCGGCGCGCGCCTTTTCGACGTTGAGCATCTTACCCCACAGGGACAAGATCGCCTGGAAGTTGGAGTCACGACCTTGGATGGCCGAGCCGCCTGCCGAATCACCCTCAACGATGTACAGTTCGGTACGGTTGACGTCCTTCAAAATGCAATCGGAGAGCTTGTCCGGCATACGGGTGTTCATAATGCCGACCTTTTTGCGTTCACGCTCACGGGCTTTCTGCGCCGCCTCGCGGGCAGCCGCCGCGCCGATCGCCTTTTCCAAAATGGCCTTACCGACGTTCGGATGCTCCTCCAGATACGGAGCCAGTTTTTCCTTAATCAGGTTGCCGACCAGTGCGCGAATGGCGGTGTTACCCAGCTTCGCCTTGGTCTGGCTTTCAAACTGCGCATCCTCCAGCTTGACGCTGATGATGGCGGTGAGACCCTCGCGGCAATCTTCACCCTTCAGATCGGGGTTACCTTCTTTCAGCAAGCCGAACTTGCGGGCATAGGCGTTTAATACGTTCTTCAAGGCCGTCTTAAAGCCTTCCTCATGCGTACCGCCGTCGATTGTCAGCATATTATTCGCGAAAGACATAATGTTTTCGCTATAGCTGCTACTGTACTGCAGCGCGATCTCCGCGATCGACGAGCCGCTCGCCATCGAAAGGTGAATGACCTCGTCGTGCAGAATCGGCTTACCGCGGTTGTTGTAAGACACAAATTCCGAAATACCGCCCTCGTAGTGGAACTCTTCACTGCGGATGGCCTCCGGATTGCGCTTATCGGTCAGCGTGATCTTCAGACCGGCATTCAGGAACGCCTGCTCGCGCATACGCTTTTCGAGGCGATCGTAATCGTATACCGTCGTATCGGTGAAGATCTCCGCGTCCGGCTTAAAGCGGACGTAGGTACCGGTTTCCTCGGTATCCGCGATAATCGTCAGATCGCTGGCGATCTTGCCTTTCTCAAAGCGCTGATGGTAGGTGTGACCCTCACGGGAAACCTCCACCTCCAGCCACTCGGACAGCGCGTTTACCACCGACGAGCCGACGCCGTGCAGACCGCCGGCCACCTTGTAACCGCCGCCGCCGAACTTACCGCCGGCGTGCAGGACGGTCAAAACCACCGTCACGGAGGGCAGACCGAGCTTTTCGTTCAGACCGACCGGGATACCACGGCCGTTGTCACGGACGCCGATAATATCACCGGGCAGAATTTCCACCTCGATGTGGGTGCAATAGCCGGCCAGCGCCTCGTCCACCGAGTTATCCACGATCTCATACACCAAGTGGTGCAGACCACGTTCACCGGTCGAGCCGATGTACATACCGGGGCGCTTACGCACCGCATCCAGACCCTCTAACACCTGGATCTGGCTGTCGCCGTATTCCTCCTCGACTACTTCGGGGACCAACTTTTCTTCATCCATACTCATAAAGATCCTCCTGCTTCTTCCACGGGGGTTTTGTTGGAACGTTTCTGTAGGGTTGCCGGATTTAACTGGGACAGGTACACCGTTTCCGGACGACCGGCGACCTGACAAAAGACAAAGGACTTGGGGATATCCTCGGTGACCATCACCATCTCCCCTTCTTTTTGCACGCGGTTTAGAAATTTTCGCGTGTGCGGCGAAACGGTGGTGTTGTCCATATCGAATACCCCGAGGATATCCGATTGCAGCACCACGGTTGCGGCGCCGAGATGAAGATACACACCCCTCACCCCTTTCATTATAGCAGATGTTTCATGTGAAACATCCATTCACTTGCGGTGTAAAACAACTGTTACAGCGGTGTTGAGCGGATGTTATACCTGCTGCAGCGAGCCGTTTTCCATTTTGAACACGCTGCCGTCGCTGAGGCGCCCGATAGCGGACGGGTCGCAGCAGGTGATAAACACCTGCCAGCCGTCGAGGTGATTCATCAGATAATCCTGACGGGATTCGTCCAGCTCGCTCATCACGTCATCCAGCAGGATGATCGGCTGCTCGCCGGTGCGTTCCCGAAGAACGGCGGCCTCCGCCATTTTGAGCGCCAGCACCGCGCTGCGCTGCTGTCCCTGCGAACCGAAGTGACGGGCGGAAAGATCGGAGATCTCGACCGTCAGATCCTCGCGATGCGGACCGACGGTGGAAAAGCCGGCGCTGATATCCGCACGGCGGCTCTGCTCCAACGCTTGCGCCCAGTAGGCGGTGATCTGCTCACGGGTCATGGCCGCATAGCCTTTTTCGGTTTCGTAACCGATGGAAAAGCGTTCCTTGCCGCCGGAAAGACCATCGTAAACCGCGATTGCTTTTTCGCGCAGCAGGTCGCAATAGCGACAACGCGCCAGCACCACGTCGGTCGCCGCTTCGGTGAGTCGGGCGTTCCACGCCTCCAGCTGACCGTCGTCGGCAAAGCGATACCAATCCTTCAGCAACGCGTTCCGCTGGGTGAGGATATGCATATATTCGGAATAAGTCTGAATGTACGACGGCGACACCTGACACAGCGCCGCGTCGATAAACCGACGCCGCAGCTCGGGGCTTCCTTTGATCATCATCAGATGATCGGGGGAAAACACCACCGCGCCGAACAGCCCCGTCAGCTTGGTCGGGGAGGACAGCGCCACTCCGTTTAAGGTGGCGCGTCGCCGCTTTTCGATGCGGATCTCGGCGGTCTGCTCCCGACCCTCGGCGTCAAATCGGCATTGCAAGCGTGCCTCCCGTGCGCCGAGACGGACAAGCTCGCTGTCCTTGGCGCCGCGAAAGCTCTTTCCGCCGGTAAACAGCCATAGTCCCTCCAGCAGGTTGGTCTTGCCTTGCGCGTTCTGCCCGAAGATGACGTTGACCCGCTCACCGGGTTGCCAATCGACGAAGGTCATATTGCGGACGTCCGCCGCTTTGACCTGACGGACGATCATATCTGTACCACTTTCCAGACGACACCGCCGGTAAACGGCTCAAAGGTGTCCCCGTTCCGCAGTTTTTTTCCGCGCATCGGGCATACCTCGCCGTTGACCTTCCACATACCGGCCTGCACCTGCAGCTTGGCTTCGCCGCCGGACAGCACCGCCGAGGCTTTCTTCAGCGCTTCGTCCAGGCGGATATATTCGGTTGTGATCTCAACGATCCGTTCGTTCATAACGATTCTTCCTTATTGCTCAAAACGCTTCATACGGACAGGCATCACCAAGAACAGGAACGCATTGCCTGCCACCGGAACGATCTTAAGCGGCGACAGCGCGCCGTTGATCTCCAGCTTGACTTCGTCCGATTCGGTATTTTTCAGCGCATCCAGTAGATACTGGCTGTTGAAACCCATTTCCTCGCCCGGTCCGACGATGCTCGCCAGCACGACGTCCATTGCCCGACCCATCGGGGTGTTGCACATCACCGTCACGGAATTTTCCTCCAGGCGGCAGATGATGGGGCTCTTCAGACGGTCGTTGATGATCAGCGAAGCGCGATCGACCGCGTCGATGAATTCACGGGTGTTGATGATGACGGTGGTCGCGGTGGTCTGCGGAATGGCACGCTGATACGGCAGGAACTCGCCGTCCAGCAGCTTGGAGATAACCGCGTAGCCGTTGATTTCCATAATGATATGGCGACGACCGACCGACAGCGAGATCATACCGCCGTCGTCGGGGGTGAGCAGACGCATCACTTCCTGCAGGGTACGACCCGGCACCACGAAATGCATCGAGTCGGTGTTGTTGATGCTCTCGCTGCGCAGCGCCAGACGGGAGCCGTCCACCGCCACCAGATTGAGCGTGCCGCCGTTCATATCGAACAGAATACCCTTGTGAACAGGACGCTCGTCGGTGGAGGACACCGCAAAGATGGTCTGACGGATCATATTGTGCAGCGTGTCCTGCGGCAGCATCACGCCGGTCGCATCGGTGACCGTCGGGATCTCGGGATATTCGGTCGCCGAAATACCCATAATGTGGAAGTCCGAAGACCCGCTGCGGACGTTGACCGCCAAACGCTCATCCACCGTCAGCTCCACCGCGTCGCCGGGCAGCTTGCGGACGATGTCGTTAAACAGCTTGGACGGCAGGACGATTTCGCCCGGCTCGCTCACACCGACCTCGATGGTGGTGGTGATGGCCATCTCGCTGTTGTAGCCGGCGAGAAACAGAGAATTGTGATTGGCCCGCATCAGGATACCTTCCAGCGCAGGCAGAATGGCCTTGTTGCCGAGTACCGCACGGCTGACGTTGTTGACCGCTCCGAGCAGGGTTTGCTTGTCACACAGGATCTTCATTTCAACATTCTCTCCTTTGGGTTTGAAATTCAAAAATTCCGAAGAATAATATAACCAACTATATTGTAGAGTCATAGTCATATAGTGCGTGAATTTGTTGAAACAGGGAAAATTCCGCACAATGACGGGGAAAATCGCTCTTATTTTTTCCACACGCGCTTGTGAAGCGTTTGTGGAGGTTGTTGAAGGATTTTCGGGCAAAGTCCGCGGTTGAAATTTTCTTCAACGGCGTTTAACTTTTCGTGAAATCGCCGCCTCGTTTTCAACCGCTTCAACCCGCTCTCAACCGAAATTTCAACAGCCGATTTTGAGGTTCTTCATGATGTCCTCAACCAGCGCCTTGAAGCTCGTATCCTTCTTCATTTTGTCTGCTACGTTCTTGTATGCGTACGAAATGGTGGAGTGATCCAGACCGCCGAATTCGTTGCCGATCTCCTCCATCTTCATCTTGGTGATTTCGCGGATGATGTAGGCGGCTACCTTACGCGCCTGCTTGATATTCGCGTTACCGCCCTTGGAGCGGAGATCCTCCACCGACACGTCCATCGTACGGGAAACCTCGGTGATGACCTTTTCCACCGTCACCGCGACCGGCTGGTTATCGTTGCGGACGTTGGCGATCGCCTCCTCGGCGGTACGCTCGGTCGGGATGGTGCCGTTGAGCAGATATTCGCCGTGCAGCTTGTTGATGACACCCTCGATCTGACGAACGTTGGTCTTTAGCTCGCGGGCAATGTAATCGCAGACGTTTTTATCCAGATGGAAATGCAGCTGATCCGCCTTGGTCTGCACGATGAGGATACGGGTCTCGATCGGAGGCGGCTGAACGTCCGCCAGCATACCGGCCTCAAAACGGCTTTTCAGGCGGTCGGTGAGGGTGGCGATCTCGTTGGGACGGCGATCAGAGGTGAGCACCACCTGACCGCCGGCGTTTTTCACCGCTTCAAAGGTGTTGAAGAATTCCTCCTGCGTCTGCTCCTTGTTCGCCAGGAACTGGATATCGTCGATCAGCAGGATGTCTACCTCACGGTATTTCTGACGGAAATCCGGCAGCGTCTGTCCGTGCAGCGCCACCAAAAATTCGTTGGTAAAGGTCTCACAGGTGGCGTACAGAATCTTGCACTGGCGGTTTTTCAGGTGCATCTCGTTGCAGATGGCGTGCAGCAGGTGGGTCTTACCCAGTCCCGAGCCACCCCAGATGAAGAGCGGGTTGTACGCGCCGGCCGGCTTATCCGCGACCGACTGCGCCGTCGCATACGCGAAATTGTTGGTCGGACCGACGACGAAGGTCTTGAACGTATAAAACGGATTGATCATCTTATAATAAGAAGAAAGATCGTGGCGCAGGCTGTCGTCCAGCTTGTCCTCCTCCGCCTTCTGCTGCTCCTCATCCTCCGCACGGATGAACAACGCCAGCGGCAGACCGATCGCCTTCTCGATCGCAGCGGTCAGCTTGCCGGCAAACTGCTGCTCGATGACGTTGCGCTGGAAAACGGTCGGAATGGTCACCACGAAGGACTCCCCTTCGATCGCCACGGGGGTGATATCCCCCAGCCACATATCGTAGGCAACACCGCTGATATCGGGGTCGTTTTTCATAATTTGGGATACCGCTTCCCAAACCTCTTCGATCGTTCTCATATTGTACCTCTTTTTATAATTAGATATAATTATATATATTAAAATAAAATGATACTTAATTATAACATAGGAACGTTCCCAATGCAACCCCCTTTAAAAAGAAAAAAATAAAATAATTAAAATTTTTGTTGACAAGCGGCAGGGTAATGGTTTATAATGCATAATTGCGGAATGGTCTGTATTTTTTCCAAGCCGCGTATCAAGGAAAAGCCGGGAACTTCCCGCAAAAATATCAATCGACTTCCCCTGACACGGGAAACGAAAAGGAAAGGGAGTAAGAGTATGCTGCGTACATTCCAGCCGAAGAAGCGCCATGCGCAAAAGGAACACGGTTTTATGAAGAGAATGGCGACGAAGAACGGCCGCAAGGTCCTCGCCCGCCGTCGTGCCAAGGGTCGCAAAAAACTGAGTTACTAATAAAAAATGCCACCCTCGTCGGTGGCATTTTTTGTAGAGGATTGAGGACAGTTGAGTAAGGGAATCACACTTCGTCTGAATAAGGAATTTCGCACGCTTTACTATCACGGCGCGTCGTTTGTTGACCCGCTGTTGATCGTCTATGCGCGGAAAAACCGACTCGGGCTGACCCGTACCGGTATCACCACCGGAAAAAAAGTGGGAAAAGCGGTACAAAGAAGCCGTTGTCGCCGCATCATTCGGGCGGCGTATGCGCTCTATGCTCCGTCGGTCAAGCCGGGGTATGACCTCGTGTTTGTGGCGCGCAGCCGTACGGTCAGCTCCACCTCCACCGCGTTGGCTGAGGTGCTGGGCAGGGCGTTTGCGAAGCTCGGCGTGCTGACGACCGACGGAAAGGAAAGCGTATGAAACGCGTGTTGATCGGTCTGATCCGCTTGTATCAGAAAGTGTTTTCCGCCAATCGGCGTGTGCCGGTGTGTCGTTTTTCTCCCTCCTGCTCCTGCTACGGCATCGAAGCGATTCAAAAGCACGGCGCCTTTTACGGCAGTATGCTGGCGGTTTATCGCATTCTCCGCTGCAATCCGTGGGGCGGAAGCGGATACGATCCCGTTCCCGACCGCAATCCGTTCAAGAAAATCCAATTTAGGAAGGAATAATTCATTATGATGGAATTATTTAAGCCGATCGCGTGGGTATTCGGTTACGTCCTGCGCTTTATCAACGGTACCATCGGCTTTGACAATTACCTGCTGACCATTTTTTGGTTCACGCTGCTCATTCGTCTGATCACCTTCCCGTTCTCTCTGAAAAATCAGAAGAGTATGTGTGATCGCGCCCGTCTGGCGCCGAAGCTGGAGCGCCTGCAGAAGAAATACGCCCGTGACCAGAAGAAGCTGCAGGAAAAAACGCAGGAGCTGTACCAGAAGGAAAACGTCAGTATGACCGGCGGTTGCGGCCCGATGCTGGTTTCCATGGTCGTGCTGATGGGTGTTTTGGCGGATATCTATATGCCGCTGCAGTACCTCAAGGGTATCGACTCGGATGCGGTCAACGCGGCCGTCAAGGCGGTCACCATCAAGGATGACGAGTATAAGAAGATGTCCAAAGAGGAACAGGGCTTCTATATCAGCGAATCCAACGCGTCCGAAAAGTCCTACTACCGCGAGATGTATCTCCTGCAGGTGATGGACAAGGGCGAAAACGAGGCGAAGATCGAAAAATCGCTGGTGAATTTCTACACCGAGAAAAAAGCGGAAGATCCGACCAAGTCCGCCAAGGACACCATCGAGGATATGGACGAGATCTATAAGCAGCTGTCCTACGGCAAAAACTTCAATATGTTGGAGAAGCCGTGGCGTGATACGCTGATGCCCAACGCCCTGTGGATCATCGCGATCCTGTCGGGTCTGTCGGCGCTTGCCTCCTCCCTCCTCTCCATGCGCTACTCCAAGAAGAGCCAGCCGCAGGCGGAGGGCGACCAGCAAAAGATGCAGGGCTGCTCCAACAGTATGATGTACGGTATGCCGCTGTTCTCCCTCATCATCACCTTCGGTGTGCCGGGCGCTGTCGGTATCTACTGGATCATTTCCAACCTGCTCGCCATGGTGCAGACGGTGGTGCTCAACAAGATCTACGATCCGGCCAAGGCTCGCGAGGAGGCGCAGAAGGCGTACGACGAGCGCCGCGCCCGTAAGGCAGAGGATAAGCGTCGTCTGGCGGAGGCTCGCAAGGCGGAAAACCAGGCGTACCAGAAAGCGGAGTCGGATGCCCGCCGCGAAGCGCAGGCGAAGGCGGAGGCCGCCAAGAACAAGAAAAAGAACTCCGGTAAGCCCGCTCGCGAGGAAATCGTCGTCGAAGCGGAGGAAACCGTCGTCTTAAACGGTGAGCCGCAGGACAACGCGGACGAATAAGTCATTACCCGCCGACAGCTGCCACTTCCGCAAACGGCGGTAAAATAACCGAAAGGAAGAAAAGACCCGTGAAAAAAGAGATCATCAAAGAAGCGGCGACCGTCGAAGAAGCGATCGCAGCGGCTGCCGCCGAGCTGGCGGTGGACGTCGCCGCCCTGCAGACAGAGGTTGTGCAGGAACCGCAGAAGAAGGTTCTGGGCCTGTTTGGCGGCCAGAACGCTATCGTCAAGGCGTGGGTGGAGATCACCGACGACAAGGCGGAGAAGAAG
>JAFOFS010000223.1 GCA_017387165.1 Clostridia bacterium | reverse complement strand
TATCATGAATTGCTCGATACCATTCCCGAGATCCTGGATCTTGCCCAAAAAACGGGGCTGACTCCCGTTGTGCGTCTGGCTGAAAAGAGCGATGGCGTCAACGGCAAGCAGCTTCCCAACAATCGCGTGCTATCCATCTATGAAGGCACCACCTATCTCGCCTCCACGCCCAACGGTGAGGACGGCGGCGGCTGCAGCCAGAACGGTCAGGTTATCGACGTCGTTGATGCCGACGCCACCGACGAGGAAAAAGCTATCGGTCAGCAGACCAACTGCTACGACTACGTCGACGTCACCATCACCTCCGTTGAAGAATCTCTTGCCGTGCGCTACGTCGAGTATGATCCGACCGTGACAAACGGCGACAACTTCCGCATCATCCTCAGTAATGGTGTGGGCTATAGCAACCGCGGCTCCGGCGACACGCCTGTCCACATCCGCGTGGTCAACAGCAAGGGGCAGGTCATCTATTATAATGGCTCGACCTATGCCACCGAGAATACCGTCGTAACCTCCTCCGGCATCCAATCCGGTTACTACGCACTGGGTAACTATAACAACGCAATCTCCAATATTCACGGTCTGAACCTGGAAAAGGTCATCCCTCAGGGGCAAACGGTCATGACCTATCCGCTGCACGCCATTGCGCGTGCCGGCTTTGACGATGCGGCCACGACCGATACCATGGATTGGACCACTACCTACAATACCTGTCTTGCCGCCTGTGACACCCTAAACGCCCGCAACGACGGCGAGACCTATCAGGTCGCCTTCGTTATCGACGAAAACGACGGCAGCACGGCCTATGCCGGCGACTTTATCTATGCCTCCAACGGCGAATCGGCCAACAACTGGCGCATCGATGCTCTTTGGAAAAACGGCACCTATACCCCGCTGGTCGCTACCCACAGCAACGCCGCCCTCGGCATCAACGACCGTATCATCGCTCCCATTTTCAATACGGCGGACATGAACGATGCCCCCGCTACCATCCCCAATGAGTTCTATCTCAAGGATGTGGCCGTCGTCAGCACCCCCGGCGCTGCCGACCGCGTCATCTTCGAGTTCTCCAAACCCATCACCAACCTTACCTATTCCTACTGCGGCCTGCGCATCTATGAGTCCAACGGCTACGTCGGCACCCACCCATAAAACGGTAGAAAAACTCACAAGCAGTGGACCGTCAACGGCTTTGCCAAATTTGATGCTACCGGCACCCGCTGGATCGGTACGATGAACTCCGCCTTCGGCTGCGACACGCTTGCCGAGGTCAAAACGTGGATGGTCAACAACGGCTACGCCACCAATTCCGGCGGCAACTTCACCGTTTTGGGCAACCGCCGTCTGGAATTCTCTATCGCCGACAATGATGCCGATACAAAAAACAACCGTAAGATCGACCGTCTGACCGCCTCCGACGGCAGCGTCCTCTTCGCCAACGACTCCTTCTTCGGCACAGCCGAAGAGCGCGCCGGCATTGCCTGGAATAAGGTTCAGACCTACGATTCGGTTCAGATCGAAAGCACCAAGATCTATGCCGATAAGTATTTGCTCATCGACTTTAATCAGGACGTTACCATCAACCGTTCGCTGTTCTTCAACGGTCTGTGCATATACGATAACGAGTCCCGCGAACTGGCCGGCCGCAACGCCGCTGAAACTGCTTTCTGCGCCTACAACACCAAGTTTGACGGCGTAAGCACCGACGGCAACGTCATTTTCCAGAAAAGCCTTGTTGCCATGAATTACTACGGCAACACCAAGGACAAGGTGTTGGCTACCCTGCGTGACTACACCTGGCTGAAAAATTATCTGGACAAAGCCAACGCCTGGTCGGTCGCCAACGGCGGATCGGCAAACCGCTTCGTATTCGCCCTGCGTCTGCAGGATCTCCCGGATAAACTCAATCCGAACGTCAATTATGCCATTCAGGGCATTGCCGCCGCCGACAATATCTATGCCTTCCTGGCAACCGGGTCCGGCGACGGGTCTACGGTATATGTCTATCCCAACCTGGCAGATCATAAGATCGCTGACATGACCGATGCCGTTCTGTCCTCGGCCAATCAGGCTGTCGTTTCCTTCTCGACCCCCATCAGCGCTGTTGACTACCGCGCCTTCTCGCTGGT
>JAFOFS010000222.1 GCA_017387165.1 Clostridia bacterium | reverse complement strand
GAACCGGCGACGGTGGGGCTACTCAACGTCGGTACCGAGGAGCACAAGGGCGGCGATTTACAACATGAAACCTATGCACTGCTCAAAGACCGTGGACTGAACTTTGTCGGCAACGTCGAGGCACGTGATGTGCCGGGCGGCGTGGCGGATGTCGTGGTGGCGGACGGTTTTTCGGGCAACGTGCTGCTTAAGACCATCGAAGGCTCCGTCAGCTTGCTGATGGGCTTTATCAAGCAGATTTTCAAGTCGAACGCACTGACGATGCTGGCGGCGATGCTTGTCAAGCCGAAGCTGGGTTGGCTGAAAAAGAAGATGTCCGCCGACGAACACGGTGGTGCGCCGCTCCTTGGCGTGACCAAGCCCGTTATCAAGGCACACGGCAATTCCAAGGCGCTTGCGATCCAGAATGCGGTGCGTGTGGCGGCGGAGTTTGCACAGGCAGGTATTATCGAAAAAATCGCAGATGCGGTCAAAAAAGGGGAGGTCACCGGCGATGGTGCTGGAGCAACTGACGGTACTGCTGGTTGATCGCTTCGGCTGTGACCCTGAGGACGTCACAATGGCGGCCTCGTTTGACGAGTTGAACATTACCGACGATGAGCGGTATGAGTTGGCGGCGGTGCTCAGCGAATTGTATCTCGGCACGCCGATCGACGATTTCCCGCCGTTTGATACGGTGGAGGATTTGGTAGGATACATCGAGGACCAAATGGGGTGAGATTGTGAGAGAAACAACACAGGCGCTGGAAGAACGCATCGGGTATACGTTCAAAAGCCCGAAGCTGCTTGAAAATGCGCTGACACATTCTTCTTACGCCAACGAGGGTAATCGCGGCCTGAAAAGCAACGAACGCCTGGAGTTTTTGGGCGATTCCGTTCTCGGATTTGTGACGGCGGGCTACCTGTTTACGCATGGCACGGGCGAAGAAGGGGAACTGACCCGTCTCCGTGCAGCGCTGGTTTGTGAGAAGGCACTCTGCTCGTATGCTCGTTCGCTTCGATTGGGCGAGGCGCTTCTCCTTGGTCACGGTGAGACGCGCGGCGGCGGTGCCGACCGTCCCTCCATTTTGGCGGATGCGTTCGAAGCCGTTATTGCCGCTATTTATCTCGATGGCGGTCTGCAGGCGGCGGAACGGTTTATTCTGCCGTTTATCAAAGAGGAAATGACACATCAACGCCGTCCGCAGTTCAAAGATTACAAGACGACGTTGCAAGAGATCATTCAGCAAAACCCCGAAGAGCATCTGGAATACGTGCTGACGGGGGAGTCGGGTCCCGACCACAACAAACAGTTTGCCGTGGAAGTTCATCTGAACTCCAACGTGATCGGCACGGGGCGCGGACGCAGTAAGAAGGAGGCCGAACAGCAGGCGGCGCGTGAGGCGCTGAAGCTGATGGGTTATGACAGCTGACAAGGGTTTTGTCAGACAGGAGACGTGAACGTATGATTCTGAAATCGCTGGAAATTCAGGGCTTTAAGTCCTTTCCTGATAAAACGGTGCTGTCCTTCGGCAGCGGTATCACCGCCGTCGTCGGTCCGAACGGCAGCGGTAAAT
>JAFOFS010000221.1 GCA_017387165.1 Clostridia bacterium | reverse complement strand
TTTGCCTGCGGCAAATGCGATATACCGCTTCGCGGTATGAAATGTAGGGACCGGCGTCCCCGACGGTCCTTAATGAACACCCTCGCGGCTACCGACCTTGCCTCGCCCCCTGGGGAGAGGTGGCACGCGAAGCGTGACGGAGAGGGGCGTTCATACTCATCGCCTTTGGCGATGAATGATATACCGCCTGCCGGCGGTGCGATATATTGCTCACGCAATGCGAACTATTTGCCTGCGGCAAATGCGATATACCGCTCCGCGGTATGAAACCCCACGGGCGGCAGATTACTGTCCCCTACAATTTCCGTAAAATTCACACAAAACCCTCGCTGCACCCTATATATAATAGGTATTTATATACGCGTGCGCGTCAGGAAAATGTTCGACCACAAGAAATTGTGGTCGAAAAGGGCGGTTTGCCGCCTTGTCCACAGCATTTAGTGAAATCGTCAATTTACCGCATAACGGTGCGGAAAATCGGCATTTCTTTGGTGAAAATTTTTTTGAAAAAAGTATTGACTTTACACTTGACTTATTGTAGAATAATGGAGCACGCGTGTGAGAAGACGGGAGAACTACGCCCATTTTCAGGCACGCAGGACTGCACGATATGCGTTGAAGCGGGAGGTTGCAGCCGTAGAGCTGGTTATTTCCGTGGAGTATGTCCGATTTCAAACCGGGCGAAAAAGTAAGAGTTCGTGCGAGTGCGTCAGGATACCTTTGCGCTTCTAACCCAAAGCACACAGGCGAGGACCGCTCAAACGACCGACACCAATTCCGCCCCCGGAAACACTTGGAACCGCAAGTTTTCCGGTTTTTTAGTGAGAAACGGGGAAACACCCGGCAGGGTGGACGGTTTTGGTGCAGCCCGCCATCAAAAAAATTCAAGGAGGCGTTTTACAGTGGCAGTCAAAGAGAAAATCAGAATTCGCATCAAGGGATACGATTCCCAGCTGGTCGACAAGGCTTCGGAGCAGATCGTGAATGCGGCGCACAACACGGGCGCTCGTGTTTCGGGTCCTGTCCCGCTGCCGACCGAGAAGGAAGTTGTGACCATTCTTCGTGCGGTGCACAAGTACAAGGACAGCCGTGAGCAGTTCGAGACTCGCACCCACAAGCGTCTGATCGACATCCTTCGTCCGTCTAACAAGACAGTTGAGGCCCTTATGGGTCTTGAACTTCCCGCCGGTGTTGAGATCGAGATCAAACTGTAAGTAGTAACGGTTTGCAGATCACAACAGGCGAGGTCAAGTTGGCCTGAGAGGGTCAACCAATAACCAAGGAGGCATAGTTATGCAGAAAGGTATCATTGGCAAGAAGATCGGCATGACGCAGATCTTCGACGACAAGGGCAACGTCGTGCCGGTCACCGTCGTTGAGGCGGGTCCGTGTGTTGTTGTCCAGAAGAAGACCGTCGAGAACGACGGTTACGAAGCCGTTCAGTTCGGTTTCGGCGATGTGACCACCAAGCACGTCACCAAGGCGCTGCAGGGTCACTTCGGCAAAGCGGACGTCGCTCCGAAGAAGTTCCTTCGTGAGTTCCGTCTGGATGATTGCGGCAGCTACAACATCGGTGATGTCGTGAAGGCGGACGTGTTCGCCAACGGCGATCACGTGGACGTTGTGGGCACCAGCAAAGGTAAAGGCTACGCCGGCGCGATCAAGCGCTGGAACCACGGCCGTCTCCGTGAGTCCCACGGTACCGGTCCGGTGGCGCGTCACGCCGGTTCGCTCGGCGCTTGCTCCACTCCGTCCCGTGTGTTCCCCGGCATGAAGGCCGCCGGTCACCTCGGTGTTGAGCGCGTGACCGTGCAGAACCTGGTGGTCGCTAAGATCGACGCGGAGAACAATCTGATCGCCATCAAGGGCGCCATCCCGGGCCCGAACGGCGGTATCGTGATGATCTCCGACAGCGTGAAGGCGTAAGGAGGGAATACGAAATGGCAACTGTATCTACTTTTGATATGACCGGCAAGCAGACCGGTACGATGGAACTGAACGACGCCGTTTTCGGTATCGTCCCCAACCAGTCGGTTATGCACGACATGGTCGTCAACTATCTCGCTAATCAGCGTCAGGGCACCCAGTCCGCGCTGACCCGCGCCGAAGTCCGCGGCGGCGGCAAGAAGCCGTGGCGCCAGAAGGGCACCGGCCGCGCCCGTCAGGGCTCCATCCGCGCTCCGCAGTGGTATCACGGCGGCGTGGTGTTCGCCCCGAAGCCCCGTGATTACAGCTACGCCCTGCCCAAGAAGATGCGCCGTCTGGCTATGAAGTCGGCCCTCTCCTCCAAGGTGCAGGAGAACGAGATGCTGGTCCTCGACGAGCTCGCGCTCACCGAGATCAAGACCAAGGCGGTCGCCGATGTGCTGAAAGCGCTGAACACCGGCAAGAAGGTTCTGCTCGTCCTCGCTGAGAACGACAAGAACGCCGTGTACTCCGCCCGCAACATCGCCGGC
>JAFOFS010000220.1 GCA_017387165.1 Clostridia bacterium | reverse complement strand
GCATTCCTTTTCGGTCAGCTCGGCCTTGACGCCGTCCGGGCCGACTTTGTCCAGCTTGTCGAAGGTGACGCACACGCTGTCCAGCGTCTCGGGCGCAAAGCCGAATCGACCGAGAGTACCGAGTCCACCGAATCAACTGAATCAACTGAATCAACCGAGAATACGGAAAGTACCGAATCGACCGAAAGCACCGAAAGCACCGGATCGACTGCATCCACCGAATCGACGGCCGGCGGCTCGACCGCCGCGACCACTTTCCCGAGCCGCGACGAGCAGGAAGAGCCCACCCACGCAACGGTGTACGGTACGCTGACCACCGCCGTTTCGGCTGACGGCGTCATCACCAATGTGATCACCGATTCCAACATTCTGCAGCTTCTCGGCCTGTCGGATATCGCCGCATTCGAAGAAAAAGCGCGTGTCCGACTTGATGCCGAGCAGTATGCCACCTTGGTGGACGGCTACGGTGCGCCCATCTACGGCGAGATTCTCACCTCGGCAATCACCGTGACCGAAAATATGATGTTCCGCGCCGTTGCCGATCATAAAGATTTTGCGAAGATCAGCACCAAAGACCCGCGCTCTTTTACCTTCTCGTTCTCGCTGCGTGCGATGGACGACTACACCGACGAGGAGGTGTATTTCCCGTCCGGCACCTACGATACGACCTATACCGTTACGTTGCCGATTCCGGCCTCCATGTCCGGGTACACCGTCTTTGGTCTGGCAGAAGCGGGAAAGACCCGTCTGAGCGACGTCCGTCCGCTGAAAGCGGAAAACGGAACGCTCACCTTTGAGATCGACAGCCTGGACGACGACTACACCATCATTGCGTTCAAACCGGGCACCAAGAAAATCACCCAAAATAACCTCCGCGGCAATTCCGGTCAGCTGCGCACCATTCTGATTGCGCTGTACGTGGTCGGCGGTGTCTTGCTCCTTGCGGCGGCGGTCGTTTTCCTGTGGCCGACCATTCGCCAAAAATGGCCGATTTTCCAAAAATAAGAAAAGGAGTTTTGCTCTATGGCAGACGTTATGAAATATCTGACCGAGCAGCTGTTTCCTTCGCTGGCGCGTGCCGGCATCAAATTGCTGATCGCCATCGTGTTGCTGGTGGTGCTGTGGAAATTGATCAACGCCCTCGTCAACCGCATCGAAAAAGGAAAGGCGTTCGGTAAGCTGGATCCCAGCGTTCGCAGCTTCCTCGGCAGTTTCGCCTCCATCGGATTGAAGATCGTCCTGCTGATCACGGTGGCGGCGTATCTCGGCGTTCCGATGGCGTCGATGGTCGCCGTGCTCGGCTCGGCCGGCCTGGCGATCGGCTTGGCGCTGCAGGGCAGCCTTTCCAATCTGGCAGGCGGCGTGATGATCCTCATCTTCAAGCAGTTTAAGGTGGGGGACTACATCGTGGTCAACGGCGCCGCCGATGAGGAGGGCACCGTCCAAAAGATCAATATCCTGTATACCACCCTGCTCACGGCGGATAACCGCGAGATCACCATCCCCAACGGCGCACTCGCCAATGGCGTCATCACCAACAACACCGCAACCGACACCCGCCGCGTGGACCTCAACTTCTCGGTTTCGTATACCAACCGCGTGGAGGAGGTCAAGCAGACGCTGGTCGCGCAGGCGATGAACAGTCCGCTGACGATGAAAGATCCGGCTCCGCGTGCGATTCTGACGAATTACGGCGAGAGTACGATCGACTACACGCTGCGCTATTGGACGACCAAGGAAAACTATTGGGAGTCGCAGTTTGCCTTGCGTGAGGCGATGCAGGACGCGTTTGCGGAAGCGAAGATCGAGTTTGCTTTTCCGCAGCTGGACGTGCATCTGGATAAGTAAAGAGAAAGCCGTTGTTTTTTCGAAAACAACGGCTTTATTTTTGCAGAAAAGACTTGACTTTTCTGCTTTTTGTGATAGAATAGTACTTGCTGTGAGAGCCAACGGGCCTTTAGCTCAGCCGGTTAGAGCAGCGGTCTTATAAGCCGCCGGTCCGGGGTTCAAGTCCCCGAAGGCCCACCAGCTTTCGCTCCGGCGGAAAAATGAATATAGGGGTATAGCTCAGTTGGTAGAGCAGCGGTCTCCAAAACCGCGTGCCCTGGGTTCGAGTCCTAGTGCCCCTGCCAGAAAAACCGACAAGTTTAGACTTGTCGGTTTTTCAACTAAATCCACCCCTTCGGGTGGGTTAAATATTGCTTTGCAATGTGAAATACGCCTGCGGCGTGTGAAATTTGCCTCGACGGCGAGTGGGTGGATTTAATTT
Organism: Clostridia bacterium; assembly: GCA_017387165.1. GTDB lineage: Bacteria > Bacillota > Clostridia > Oscillospirales > Acutalibacteraceae > RGIG426. The sequence continues at coordinate 23 of JAFOFS010000220.1, read as the reverse complement.
CACTTGATGCGATAGCATCAAAT
>JAFOFS010000219.1 GCA_017387165.1 Clostridia bacterium | reverse complement strand
GGTGTTATAATATGAAGAATAACAGAGGCGGCAACCGTAGGTTCGTGCGGAATTGTGCGGCGACCGTAGGGGCGGCAATCTGCCGCCCGTGGGGTTATGCAGAATTTTCTCTCCCTCCGTCACCTGCGGTGACACCTCCCTCGTCAGAGGGAGGCGACGGGGTTTGTGCGAAATTCGCAGGTTTCGGTAACGCTGTAGGGGCGAACTGCGTTCGCCCGTCTTTAACACCCCTCTCCGTCACGCCTACGGCGAGCCACCTCTCCCCAAGGGGCGAGGCAAGGGGCGGTTGGCGGAATGTTACGGTGACGCCGCCCACTACGTTTCATACCGCCCGCGGAGAAACCGTCTGTCACTCATTACGCACTTTTCGGAGGTTCTTATGCTGAACATCGACCAACACGTTCATACCAACGCCTCCCCCGACGGTCGTGCGCCGATCGAGGCCATCGTCGCGTCTGCCAAGGCAAAGGGTCTGACCCACCTTGCGCTGACCGATCACTACGAATCCATGCCGGCGGATCCGCAGTTTTTCGTCCACGACAACAACAAGGGTTGGTTTGCGGCGGCGCAGGATCGGTATCACACGGTGATGCGTGATGCGTGGGAGAACGGCGAACGCGCCAAACAGCTTGCAGGAGAGGATCTGACCGTGGTGATCGGCATTGAGCTGGGCAGTCCGCTGGACGATCTCCCCCGTACCGAGGAGATTTTGGCGGCGCACGACTACGGCTTTATCCTTGCCAGCCAGCACAACAACACCGCTCGCCCCGATTTCTATTACCTGCAGCATTTTCCGGAGCTTGACCTGTTGGTCGAACTGGATCGCTATTTCGATGCGCTGTATGAAATCGTGCAATGGGGAAAATTCCATTCGCTGGCGCACCTGACCTATCCGTTCCGCTACATCCCGTCCGATCGGATGCCGCCCCACACGCGTCGTTGGGACGAGCAGATCGACGCCATTCTCCGCCTGCTGGCGGAAAAAGGCTTGGCGCTGGAGGTCAACACCGCCGGTCTTCGCAAGGGATTGGGGGTCACCTCCCCCGATCTGACGATTGTCCGCCGATTCAAACAGCTCGGCGGCGAGCTGATCACCATCGGCTCGGATGCCCACTTGGCGGAGGACGTCGGCGCCGATCTGGAACAGGGCGCGGCGCTCTGCCGCGAAGCCGGTTTCCGGTACGTGGCACGCTACGTGGACGGAAAACCGATCTTAACCGCCATTTAAGGGGGTAGTTTTATGAAAATTATTGACGTACTGCAGAGCGGCAAAGCGACCGTTTCCTGCGAGTTGTTTCCGCCAAAGAGCGGCGAGCAGTTGGAAAACGCGAAAGCGGTGGTGCGGCAGACGGCCGCGCTGAAGCCGGCGTTTATCAGCGTCACCTGCGGCGCAGGCGGCAGCAACGCCGGTCTGACGGTGGAGCTGGCGGATATCGCGCAAAACGAGTGCGGCGTGCCGTCGCTGGTGCATTGCACCTGCGTCACCGCCTCCCACGACCAAATCGCGGAGCGTGTCGCCGCCATGCAGGCGCACGGTCTGCAAAACGTGCTGGCGCTGCGCGGCGACATTCCCGAGGGGATGACCCTCTCCCCGGACTTTGCCCACGCCAGCGACCTCACCGCCGCCATCGCCGCGGCAGGCGATTTTTGCATCGGCGGTGCGTGTTATCCCGATAAGCATCCCGAATCTCCGAGCGTGGCGGCGGATATCGACGGCTTGAAGCGCAAGCTGGAGGCAGGCTGCCAATTCCTCACCACCCAGATGTTTTTCGACAACCAGGTGCTGTACCGCTTTCTGCTGGAGCTGCTCCGCTCCGGTGTGGACGTGCCGGTCTGCGCCGGTATTATGCCGGTCATCAACAGCCGCCAGATCGCGCGCAGCTGCGCTCTGTCGGGTACGCTGCTCCCGCCGCGCTTCAAGGCGATCATCGACCGCTTCGGTGACGATCCCGTCGCGATGAAGCAGGCCGGCAT
>JAFOFS010000218.1 GCA_017387165.1 Clostridia bacterium | reverse complement strand
TGTAAAGGGGGCTGTCTCCGCGAACGCGGAGACTGGGGGATTGTGATTTTTGCGAAAAAGACAACCCCTCCGTCTTTTTGCTCCGCAAAAATCCACCTCCCCTTACACAGGGGAGGCTTTTCTCCCGCCGTCCATTTCTGCACAACCTCACGGGCGGCAGATTGCCGCCCCTACAATGTTGCCGCAACCTTGCGATAACCACCCCTTGCCGAAAGCAAAAAAAGCGCACCCGAAAGCATCGGGTGCGCTTTTCCTATATTTCCTTATTATTTCTTCTTAAAAGCGTCCTTGAGCGAAACGCTGCGGTTGAAGATCAGCTTGTCGGGGGTGGAGTCCTTGTCCACGCAGAAATAGCCGAGACGCAGGAACTGGTAGGAGTTCGGGCAGACCGCAGTCGCAAGCGAGGCTTCCACCTTGCAGTCGGTCAGCACTTCCAGCGAGTTCGGGTTGAGGCAGGCAAGGAAATCCTTATCCGCCGCATCGGGATCGGCATCGTTAAACAGCGCGTCGTACAGGCGTACCTCGGCGTTCACCGCCGTGTTGGCGTCCACCCAATGCACCGTGCCGCCGACCTTGCGACCGTCGGGGGTGTTGCCGCCACGGGTCTCGGGATCGTATTCGCACAGCACCTCGACCACCTTGCCGTCTGCATCCTTGACGCAGCCGGTGCAGCGGACGATATACGCGCCCTTGAGGCGCACCTCATTGCCGGGGAAGAAACGGCGGTAGCCCTTGATCGGCTCCTCCATAAAGTCGTCTTCTTCGATAAACAGGTTTTTGGAGAAGCTGATGGGGTGGGTGCCGCTGCCCTCCTGCACGGGGTTGTTTTCGGTTTCAAACTGCTCGGTCTGACCGTCGGGGTAGTTGGTGACGGTCAGCTTCAGCGGACGAAGCACCGCCAGCGCACGGGGGGCGTTCTGGTTGAGATCCTCGCGCAGGCAATGCTCCAGCAACGCGACCTCCACGACGTTCGGGACTTTGGCGACGCCGATGCGATCGATGAAGTTTCGCACCGAAGCCGGCGTGTAGCCGCGGCGGCGCAGACCGCACAGGGTGGGCATACGCGGATCGTCCCAGCCGCTGACGTAGCCTTCCTCCACCAGTTTGCGCAGCTTACGCTTGGAGAGGACGGTGTGGTCGATGCCCAGACGGGCAAACTCGATCTGACGCGGATTGGCGTCGTAATCGACGTTGTCACGCACCCAGTTGTACAACGGGCGGTGGTTTTCGAATTCCAGCGAGCAGAGCGAATGGGTGATCTGCTCGATCATATCCTCGATCGGGTGAGCAAAGTCGTACATCGGGTAGATGCACCATTTGTCGCCCTGACGGTGGTGCGGCTGGTGGTTGATGCGGTAGATGACCGGATCGCGCATATTGAAGTTGCCGCTGGCGAGGTCGATCTTGGCGCGGAGGGTCATAGCGCCGTCCGCAAATTCGCCTGCCTTCATACGGGCGAACAGATCCAGACTTTCCTCAATCGGGCGATCGCGATACGGGCTGACCGCCGGATGGGTGAGGTCGCCGCGGTTTTTCTGCACTTCCTCGGGCGTCTGCTCGCAGACGTAGGCGAGCCCCTTCTTGATCAAACCGACCGCCAGCTCGTACATGGTGTCGAAGTAGTCGGACGCGTAGAAGAAACGATCGCCCCAATCGAAGCCCATCCAATGGATGTCCTCCTGAATGGCGCGGACGAATTCCTCGTCCTCCTTGGCGGGGTTGGTGTCGTCCATACGCAGGTTGCACAGACCGCCGTATTTCTCGGCGGTACCGAAGTCGATGCACATCGCCTTGACGTGACCGATGTGGAGGTAGCCGTTAGGCTCCGGCGGAAAACGGGTGTGCACCGCTTTGCCGTAGCAACGGCCGCCCTCTTGCAACTCCTCGTCGATGATGGTGTGAATAAAGTTATTGCTGCCTTCCGGCTTGATGATCTCTGCCATAGGGAAACCCTCTTTCAAAAATTAAAGTGAAGCGATCGCATCGGCCAGACGCTTGTCGGTGCGTTCTTTGCCGAGCAGGTACATAATGGAGCACAGGTCGGGGGTGTTGCGGCGACCGGTGATGGCCAGACGGATGACCGTGCTGACGTCACCGACGTGACCCTTCCAATCGGCAGGGTCTTTTTTGTATGCTTTGACGTCGGGGCAGAAGCCGAGCGGTTCGCACAGCGAGCGGACGGTTTCAAACCACGCGGTCTTGTCTTCGGTCGGCTCATAAGCCTCACGATAGGCGGCGAGGATTGCCTTGGCATCCTCGGCGACGAGGTTTTCGGGCAGCTCGCCCATTCCCTCGAAGGTATCGTCAAAGAAATAGGCGGCGTAGGCCGGCGCCTCGTTCCATTTGGCCATATCCTTACGCGGCTTGTTGCCGCCGCGGTCGATGGCAAACAGTCCCACCGCAAAGTCCTTGTCCGCCGTCAGCTTGGCGGCAAAGTCGGGGGCGTATTCCTCCGCCCAGGCGATCACCGCCTCCGCCACCTGCTCGGCGGTCATCGAAGCGATGACGTTTTTGCTGACGTCGTTGAGCTTCTGCAGGTCAAACAACGCGCCCGAAACGCTCATTTTCTTGAGATTGAACGGGAATGCGCTGCGCGGAGCGGTCGGGTTGCACCGACGCCAATCCTCAAAGTCGCTGTTGGCGACGGTCATCAGATACTCCAGCACGCTGTCGGCCGGATAGCCCTGCTCGGCGTAGTAATGCATTGCCGCCTGCGGATCCTTGCGCTTGGACAGCTTGCGCTTGTTGCCGTTGTCCTCCACCATAATGGGGGAGAGGTGGGCATATTTCGGCGGCTTAAAGCCGAGAATGCGGAACAGCTGCAGATGCTTCGGCACCGACGAGATCCATTCGTCCGAGCGGATGACGTGGGTGGTGTGCATCAGGTGATCGTCGATGGCGTGCGCGAAGTGATAGGTCGGGACGCCGTCCGATTTCAGCAGAACGATGTCCTCGTCGTTTTCGGGCATCTCGATGGTACCCTTGACCACGTCCGCATACTTGATGCGGTTTTGCTCGTCACCGGGAGAACGCAGACGAACGGTGTAGGGGACGCCGGCCGCGATTTTCTCCGCCGCCTGTTCGGCGGTGAGGGTACGGCAGACGGCGTATTCGCCGTAGTAGCCGGTGCGGACCTTCTTCTCCTGCTGGATCTCACGCGCTTCGGCACGCGCCTCGGCGGTGCAGAAGCAGGGATACGCGAGTCCCTGCTCCACCAGAGCCTTGACGTAGGTCTGGTAGATGTCCACGCGGCAGGACTGCTGGTACGGGCCGTAAGCGCCCTCCACGCGGTCAGCCGCCACGAAGCCCTCGTCAATATTCAGACCGAAGCGGTTCATACCGGTGAGGATGTCGGCGGCGCCGCCCTCCACCTCGCGCTTCTTGTCGGTGTCCTCCAGGCGGAAATAGAAGATACCCTTGGACGCGTCCGCCGTCAGGCGATTGACCATCGCCGTGTAAAACACGCCGAGGTGCAGATAGCCGGTCGGGCTGGGCGCCACGCGCACCACGCGAGCCTCCTCCGGGAGCTGACGCGGCGGAAAAGCCGCCTCCCAATCGGCAGGCGTTTTGGTGATGTGCGGAAACATCAATTGTGCCAATTCTTGTTGTGTCATAGCGGGAAACCCCTTTATTTTAATATACGTTGCTATTTTACCTTATTTTATTGCGGATGTCAACCGCATAAAAATATTTCTAATTCTACAACCCAGCCACGCGTTTTCTACAAATAAAACAAAAACCGCCGAGCAAATCGGCGGGTGACGAACGAAAGTGAAAAAATCGCGTAACGACGCGATTTTTTGGGACAAAACCCCTTGACAAATCTTGAGAAAGAGCGTATCATTACATAATGTATCACTATGGAATAGTGGGGTTATGTGCGCTTTGCGGAGATAGTATAGCATATCCTGCCGCAAAATGCAAGCCCCGATTTCATGGAATTTAACAGGTCACAAAATCAAGCGAAATATAGAAACAGGAGTGTGTTGCAGCTTATGAAACAGACGCAGCTGAAACCCGTACAGCTCGGCAAAACGACACGAATGAGCTTTGGCAAGATCAATGAAGTGTTGAATATGCCGAACCTGATTGAGATCCAGAAGAACTCGTACAAATGGTTCTTGGATGAGGGTATGAAGGAAGTGTTCCATGACATTTCCGCCATCACCGATCATACCGGTAACTTGGTGCTTGAGTTCATCAACTACCGCCTTGAGGAGAACTCCAAGTACGATGTGGAGGAATGCAAGGCGCGTGACACCACCTATTCGACGAAAATGTACGTCACCACCCGTCTTTACAACAAAGAAACGGGCGAGGTGAAGGAGCAGGACGTCTTCATGGGCGAGTTCCCGTTGATGACCGAAAGCGGTACCTTCGTGATCAACGGCGCGGAGCGTGTTATCGTTTCCCAGTTGGTGCGTTCTCCGGGCGTGTATTTCAACTCGTCCTACGACACCACCGGTAAGCAGCTGTACACCTCCACCGTCATCCCCAACCGCGGTGCGTGGCTGGAGTATGAGACCGATTCCTCCGACGTGTTCAGCGTTCGTATCGATAAGAACCGCAAGCTGCCGGTGACCGTGCTGGCCCGTGCGCTTGGTCTGAGCTCCAACGAGCAGCTGATCGACTTCTTCGGCGAGGATCCCCGTATCATCGCCACCATCGAGAAGGACACCACCCATTCCAGCGACGATGCGTTTGTGGAGATCTTCCGCAAGCTCCGTCCGGGCGAGCCGGTGACCCTGAAGGATGCCACCGAGCATTTCAATAACCTGCTGTTTGATCCCCGTCGGTATGACCTGTCCCGCGTGGGTCGCTATAAGTACAATAAGAAACTCAGCCTGTGGAACCGTCTGACCGGTCAGCGTCTGTCCCGTCCGGTCATCAACGAGGAAACCGGCGAGCTGCTGGCGGATGCCGGCGAGATCGTGACCGCCGAGAAGGCGATCGCGATGGACGATGCCGGTATCACCTTCGCGTACGTCGACGTGAGCGATCGCGACGAGCAGCGCGAAGTGAAGGTCATCTCCAACGGTATGGTGGATATCGCCAAGTATGTGGACTTCGATGCCAAAGCCGAATGCCGCATCAACGAGCGCGTCCGCTACTCCGTGCTGAAGGAGATCCTGGCGCAGGGTCTGTCTGAGGACGAGCTGAAGGAAGAACTCCGCAACCGTCGCGACGACCTCATCCCGAACACCATCACGGCGGATGATATCCTGGCGTCCATCAACTATCTGAATACCATCGACAGCGGCGTCGGCACCACCGACGATATCGACCACCTCGGCAACCGCCGCATCCGCTGCGTCGGCGAGCTGCTGCAGAACAGCGTCCGCATCGGCTTCTCCCGTATGGAGCGTGTCATCCGCGAGCGTATGTCCCTGCAGACGCAGGACGAGAGCACCATGACTCCGCAGTCGCTGGTCAACGTGCGTCTGGTCACCTCCGCCATCCGCGAGTTCTTCGGCAGCTCTCCGCTGTCCCAGTTCATGGATCAGAACAACCCGCTGGCCGAACTGACCCACAAGCGCCGTCTGTCCGCTCTGGGTCCCGGCGGTCTGTCCCGTGACCGCGCCGGTTTCGAAGTGCGTGACGTTCACTACTCGCACTACGGCCGTATGTGCCCGATCGAGACCCCTGAAGGTCCGAACATCGGTCTGATCTCCTATCTGGCCACCTTTGCCCGTATCAACGAATACGGCTTTGTCGAGGCGCCGTATCGCCGCATTGACAAGGAAACCGGCATTGTGACCGATGAGGTCGTGTATATGCCTGCTGACGTCGAGGACAACTTCGTCGTGGCGCAGGCGAACGAACAGCTGGATGAAAACGGCCGCTTCGTGCGCGACCGTGTCAACGCCCGTTATCGCGGCGAGTTCCTGGAAGTGGCGGCGGATAAGCCGGACTTTATGGACGTCAGCCCGAAGATGGTCGTCTCGGTCGCTACCGCTATGATTCCGTTCCTTGAGCACGATGACGCCAACCGCGCCCTGATGGGCTCGAACATGCAGCGTCAGGCTGTGCCGCTGCTCCGCACCGAGTCGCCGTGGGTCGGCACCGGTATGGAATACAAGGCAGGCGTTGACTCCGGCGTCTGCGTGCTGGCTCACGATGCCGGTACGGTGGAATATTCTTCCGCCGACGTGGTGCGTGTCCGTCGTGATTCGGATGCGACCATCGACGAGTACAAGCTGGTCAAGTTCTCCCGCTCCAACCAGGGCACCTGCATCAACCAGAAGCCGATCGTCGAGGTCGGTGAGCACGTCAACGCCGGCGACGTTCTGGCGGACGGTCCGGCTACCAGCAACGGTGAGATCGCCCTCGGCAAGAATATGCTGATCGGCTTTATGACCTGGGAAGGCTACAACTACGAAGACGCCGTGCTG
>JAFOFS010000217.1 GCA_017387165.1 Clostridia bacterium | reverse complement strand
TCCCGGTGAAAGTCATCCCCAGCAGCTCCAGATGGAATCCGGATTGGATCTCGATGCGCTGGACGGTCCTTTTACCAACGCCGAGATGGCGAAGGCCTCGCTGAAGGGGCTTCTCATGCGGAATCTCGCTGATTTTGCACAACCCTACGCCAACCGAATACGCCTTCCCCTTTGGGGGGAAGGTGGACTTTGCCGAAGGCAAAGGACTGATGAGGGGATTAAAGCTTTTGTCCCCCTCATCAGTCTCGCGTTCGCTCGACAGCTTCCCCCCCCCGAGGGGAAGCCTTTCTCCCTCCCTCTGACGAGGGAGGGAGAGAAAGACTTTATTCACCAACCTCACATTCATCCACATCCAAAGAAAAGGAGGGAATTCCGTTGAAGCGATTGCTGGCCTTGCTGCTGTGCTTGACCCTGCTGTGCGGCTGTACCGCCGCCTTGCCCTATACCTCACGGGAGGTAATACCGCTTGACTGTGGAATTCCTGCGCTGCAAGCCTACCCCGAGGGTATCCCGGCGCGTAATATCTGGGATATGGCGGTCGCAAACGACCGCCTGTGGCTGGGTGGCGGCGACTACGATAAAAACAGCGGCCCGGTTACGATGTACTACTACGACCTCAACAGCCGCAAATGGGGCTCTGCCGCGGCGTTGCCGGACGAGGAGATCTCCCGCTTCGTGACGCTGGGGGATACGCTCTACGCCACCGGTACCGACCCGAAAGAGGATTGGGAATGGGGAAACTATTACCGCCTGTCCGCCGACGGCAACACCTGGGAAACGCAGCGTGTCCTTCCCGGAGGGGTTCACAATTTCGACCTGACGGAATTTGACGGTAAACTGTTCGCCGCGCTCGGCGTCGAGGAGGGTCGCTCCCCTGTTGTCTGCTCGGAGGACGGCGGCAAGACGTTTCGCGAAGTGCCGCTGCTGCGCGACGGTACGCCGATCGACACCACGGGCGGCGTGTACATCCGCGTGCACCGCTTTTTCGTCCACGATAACCGGCTGTATGCACTGTATCGCTTTGCGGATGACCAAGCGCTGCGCGAGCAGGCGATCTTCCGCTACGAAAACGGCAGCTTTACCTACCACGCCGACTGGTCCTCCGCGTTCACCCGCGTTCGCTTTAACCATAAGGTGATCAGCGAGGCGGTCTGCGTCGGGGATAAGACGTATTTTACCACCGGCAAACTGTACGCTACCGAGGATTTCAGGACCGTTTCGCCGTGCGTGCTGCAGGAGGACGCGTTCGTGACCGATCTGGTGACGATGGACGGCACGCTTTGCGCACTGGCCGTGCAAAAGATTGACTCGGACACCACCCCGTTTCGCATTTCGTGGTGGCAATGCAAGGAGGACGGCTGGAGCGAACGCTGGTATTTCTACCACGAACTGCCTGCCATTTCCGCCCTGTATCACGGCGGCACCTGCTACGTGGCGCTCGGCGCCTTTACCGATACGCCGCACCCGAAAAACGGTACCCTGCTGGCGGTGCTGTATCCGAAATAAACCCGTTTTCTCTGCATAAAACCTGTCCGACGGACCTATAATGGTACTGACGGGGCTTGCCGACGCCGTGCGCGTCGGCATCTTCTTTTGTGGAAAAAAGGAGCAAGCGAAAGGAGCAGGAATATGCGGATGAAGCGGATGGTTTGGGGAGCAGTGACGCTGGGGGTGGTTGGCACGTTGAGTGCGATCGGCACGGCGGTTGTCACCGATTACCTGCTGAAATTCACGGTGGATCGCCGCCGCCCACCGATACCCAAGGCGCTGTGGAATCGGGTCAATCCTCCGGGCGGTATGCCCAGCCGCGAGCAAATGGACAGCTTCCAGCGCCGTATGCTGGATCTTCCGCAAAAGACCGTCCGTATCAAAAACCGTGACGGCTTGACGCTGGTGGGGCATTGGCTGCCGGTCGAAAACGCCACCCGTACGCTGCTGATGATGCACGGCTGGCGCAGCAGCTGGTTGAACGATTTTTGCGGCATTGTGCCGTTTTTGCAGGATTGCGGCTGCAATCTCCTGCTGGTTGAGCAAAGGGGACAGGGCGCCAGCGAGGGCGCGTATATCGGCTTCGGTGTGCTGGAACAGCACGACTGCCTCGATTGGGTACACGCCTTGCAGGAAACCCTCTGCCCACACTTGCCGATCTATCTGGTCGGTATCTCGATGGGCGCAACCACCGTGCTGATGGCGTCGGGACACCCCCTGCCCGATCAGGTACGGGGCATCGTGGCCGATTGCGGCTTCACCTCGCCGGCCGCCATCGTCAGCTGCTGCGTCAAATCCGGCTTTCCGCAACTCCGCGGCGACCTGCTCCCGATGTTTAACCTTGCGGTGCGCCGCCGCGCCGGCTATCGGTTGGACGCTTACTCCACCTTGACCGCCCTGCGCGACAACGTCAAGCCGGTGTTGTTTATCCACGGCGAAGCGGATACCTTCGTTCCCGTGTCCATGACACTGGAAAATTATCGCGCCTGCCGCGCACCGAAAGAACTGCTGCTGGTGGAGGGAGCCGGACACGGACTCAGCTATGTTTTCGACCACGAAGCGTACCAACAGGCGCTAAAAGCGTTTTTTGCGCGGTATGATGCTAAACAATCTGTATAATATAAACTGAAATATACAATTAGATTGCAACAAAGGGGTATATTATGGTAAAAAAGAGTCTGCCGTAAAACGATACGACAGACTCTTTTTTGTGTTTGTTCGGCAAACCGACGGGAGAGAAAATTCTGTATACGGGTCGTCGAGGACGCCGACCCCTACAACGTCGCCGCAAGGTTGCGTTAACCGACCCTTGCCTCCCTCTGACGAGGGAGGTGGATTTTTGCGTAGCAAAAAGACGGAGGGAGAGAAAACCCCACACCCCCTCACGGCGACCGACAAGGCCCCCTTGTAAAGGGGGCTGTCACCGTAGGTGACTGGGGGATTTTCCCAATACCTCCACCACCTTACGGCGATTCTCCTCCCTTTGCAAGGGAGGCTTTCGCACGAACCTCACGGCCACCGTTCTTGCCTTACCCCTTAAATTTCTTCCAACTGCTTGCCGAGCAGCGTGGCGGCCACCTGCGCCAGCTTGGTGTCGCACTCACTTAACCGCCGCCGCTCGGGAGTGGACAACAGCAGCACCGCGCCGACCACGTCTCCGGCGGCAAGAATCGGCTCCATTGCCACCGCTTCGTGATCGCTGCCAACCAACGGAAAAAGACTCGGCGCGCCGCCCTCGCGCAGATATCGCCGCCGCGCCAGCAGATGAGCCTCGGCATCGTCGCTCAAGACGCGGTCGATGACCTCACGCTTGGGACATCCGGCAGAGGCGATGATGCGGTCGCGGTCCGCAACCAGCACCGGTCGCCCCCCGACGCGCGCAAGCGTGTCGGCATACTGCGCCGCCAGATGCCCCATTTCTCCGATGGGGGAGTATTTCTTGAATACCACCTGCCCGTCGGTGTCGGTGTAGATCTCGAGTGAATCCCCCTCGCGGATGTGCATCGTCCGCCGAATCCCCTTCGGAATCACCACCCGCCCAAGGTCGTCAATTCTTCTCACAATACCTG
>JAFOFS010000216.1 GCA_017387165.1 Clostridia bacterium | reverse complement strand
GAAGCTCGACGTGCTGGCTAAGCTGGACGACAAGTATACGATGGCAGAGGGAAACGTCCTGGCGTACTTTGTGCTGGCGGTGGTGCTGACCGGAGTCGTGATGGTGATCACCTCCGTTCCCGCCGGCTTCAATCCGTTTGAGTATCTGATCGTGGGCGCGATCTGCGGTGTGGCGCATTTTCTGATCTTTGCCGGTTGTTCCCTCGTGTTTTCGTGGCTGGCGGATATCAAAAAAGTTCCCAGCCACCCTACGTACGATTGGCGGAAATATCCCGATAACGTGATCGTCAAACCCGCGAAAAGCGAACCCTATTGCTCCTATAGCCGCTTGGGAGAGAGCGAATACTACAAGAGCAAATTTGACGAGTACTACGCCCAGTACACGGGCACACCGTACGAGACCGACGCCGAGTGGGCGGCCCGCATCGTCCGCAGTACGGAGGAGGATCTGAGCGGCAAAGGCTACGGCGACTATTGATAAACACATAAGAAAACCCCTCGACAACCGCCTGGCTGTCGAGGGATTTTTTATTTAATCTCTTGCTCTAAGACAAAGTACAAAAAAGCCTCCCTCTGACGAGGGAACCTTGCTTTATTATCATATGGTTTTTGAATTCAAGAACGAGTTTCCGTCGTTTTCTCTTGCAAAAACAGGGGAGATCGTGTACAATAAGCATATAGAATAATCCCGATTTTCTGAGGTGACGAGGATGCAAAAAATCAACTTAAACGGCAACTACCGCTTCGTGTACACCGACAAGATCGCGTATCCCACCTACAAGGCGCTGTATCCTGCGATCGCGGCGCATATCGGCAAATAACAAAAAAGGATGATGCGACAGCATCATCCTTTTGTTTTTAACGGCGCGAAACGGCGGTGCGGTATAACCCGACCGACGCGGTGGCAAACAGCGCTCCGCCGAGGATATCGGTCAGCCAATGCACTCCCGACAACAGACGGGCGACTACCATAAAGATTGTCAATGCGCCGAGTGCGATCCACAATGTCCAAGCAAGCGCTCCGCGCAGGCGGAGGCGCACTTGGTGCATGGCGGTGGGGAGGATGCACAGCGCCAGTAAGGTGGTGGAGGAGGGATAGGAGGCCTCCAACACGCCTTCGATCCATACCGGACGGAAATTGAGCGGCCACCGTTCAAAGGCAAGGTAAAGCGCAAACACCGCCAGATACAAGCCGCCGAGCAGCAGCAGATCCCGATCCACCGCGGCGAGCGACCGCCGCTTGAGCAACTGTGTGAGTCCCAACACCGCAAACACCGCCGCGATGCCAAGCGGCACCAAGCCGAGCCAATCGGTGAGGGTATACAGTTCCCAATTGACCCCGATCAGATCGCGAAACCAGCCGTTGAGGGTGGCCAATCCGACCACCGATCCGTCCGGACCGATCGGCCGGCGATCCACTGTGCCGACCACCACCGTCCACCCGACGAAGGCGAGCAAGCCGACGCCCGAAAAGAAAAACCCCGTTTTTGCATTCTTCATAGTATCCGTCCTCTCGTATGCGGTATAGCTCCAGTGTACGGGAGGGGCGGAAAGAATGCAAGAAACGGGGCGTCACCTTGCCGACACGTTTCGTGTCATCGGGTCTTGAACGGTAAAACGAGCTTGATGATGAGAAAAACGAACAGGTAGGTTGCGGCGTAGGGATGCAGACCGACGGTGCACAGCAGGATGCCGACGGCGGAAGCGAGCAGCGACAGCGCCTGCTTACTGCGTACCCACACGCGGCAACGGCAGTCCTGCAGGGCGAGGGTCAGCACGCCGCAGACGGCGATTCCGATCACGGCGGCAACACAAGCCGCTTTGAGCAGCGGAGAGGCATCCAGCGCCACCAAGGATACGCTTTGCACCCCCTCGGCGCTTCGCTGTGCAAACAGCGGCAGACACAGCAGCAAGAGCGCCGCCATATCCAGCAGACCGCAGGTGAGGTCCCGCTTCTGCGAACGGTCCTCCTCCGCGACGGTCAGCAGCTCACCGCCGTCCAGCAGATCGTCCACCGACACCGCGAAGACCTCCGCAATCCGCTTGAGCGAATCGATGGTGGGATAACCGCGACCGGATTCCCACTTGGACACCGCCGTGCGGGACACGTACAGCCGCGTCGCCAGCTGCTCCTGCGTCAGTCCCTTTTGCTTGCGCAGCTCCTGCAATTTTTCGTTGAATTCCATAAGAGTCTCACTTTCTGAAAAAACGCCCCGATGGTTTGGATCGGGGCGTTTGACTATCAATAGTGTTTGGCGGTCAGCGTCTGCGTTTCCTGCTTGCCGTCCAGCATAAAGGTGGCGACCAACGTTTCACCGCCCGGCTGCATGGTGAGCGAAAGCAGCGAGCAATTTTTCTCCAGTTCACATTCGTAAACAGGCGAGAAGGTCACGGCACCCGTCTTGTTATCGATGGTGTAGCGGAACAACGGCGTCGAGAAGCCGCCGAAGCCCGGCATACAGCGCATATATTCCACACCGTTGTGGGTGATAAAGGAGTTTTCGGCGCGCAGTTCCGGATCCTCAAACAGATCCGCCCAGGTCAGATCGAAATTGTTCAGCATATGCTGATAATT
>JAFOFS010000021.1 GCA_017387165.1 Clostridia bacterium | reverse complement strand
ATAAATCTGTCCGCGATTGGCCGCGATCGGCACGTCGCTGAGCTGCTGTGCAACCGCTTTTTGCTGCCAGAATTCCTGTTGCAACACCTGAACGTAGAACAACCGTCCGCAAAGCAGCGCAAAAACAAAGAGCACGACGACGACGAACGTCAGCGCGCGCATACGCATGCCAAACGTCAGCCGCGGAGTCGCTTCTTCCGCTTTCTTCTTTTTTCCGAACATCCCGATACACCTCGCTTTTTAGGAAAAAAAGAGAGTTAAGACGCTACCATCCCAACTCTCATCGTCCGAGGTCCCACATTAGCGTATGCCTCAGCATCGCCCTTTAGACCTGTGTGTCTTTGCGGTTATCCCATCCAACCGGTCAAGGTCTCCCACAAAGAGGCCCAAAAACCGGGCTTTTCCGTTTCCACGATCGGATCCTCCGGTACGGGAACGGTGATATAATCGATCTGTCCCGATTCCATCGGGCGAAGTCCGACACTCTCGGCGTACGTTTCCACGCTTTGCGCCGACGTTTGAGATGCGAGCAAGCTTTCCAGACGCTTGGTCTCACTGATCGCTTCGTTCAGTTGCGTTTCCGTACGTCCGATCGCGTTGTTCATCTCCGTCAGGCGCACCTGACTGGTAATCATCAGCGCAAGGATCACCACAACACACGCCGCGATCATCGCCGTAGCCGCACCGTTGAGCAGGTTCTGCACCTTTGCACGGCGGCGGTCCGCTTTCGCTTCTTTCTTGCTCGGCAGAGGCGTGACCTTCGCGGATTTGGTTTCAAATACCGAGAGATCGTACGCTTCCGACTGATACGTCGCCATATCCGCTTGTCACTCCTTTCTTACCGCAATTTCTCAATACACCGCAATTTCGCACTGCGACTGCGGGGGTTTTCCGCTAATTCCTGTTCCGATGCCTCGACGGGCTTGCGAAGCACCAGCCGTCCGGCAGGTTGCTTTCCGCACACGCACACCGGGAACGACGGTGGGCAGGTACAGCCCGTACAAAATTCGGCAAACCGTTGCTTGACCATGCGGTCCTCCAGCGAATGGAACGTGATGACCGCCAGCCGACCGCCGACCTTCAACTGCTTAAACGCTACGTCGAGCGCTTCCGATAAACAATCCACCTCCGCGTTGACCGCAATGCGCAGCGCCTGAAACACCCGTCTGGCGGGATGCCCGTCGCGGCGCGCCGCCGCCGGGACCGCCGCCTTGACAAGCTCGGCGAGTTCCTCGGTCGTCTCAAGAGGCTTCGTTTCACGTTGCCGCACGACCGCCCGCGCGATCGCTCGTGAAAACTTCTCTTCTCCGAAGCGGAAGAAGATATCGGCAAGCTCCTGCTCCGACAATTCGCGGAGCAGATCCGCCGCCGTTGTGCCTTCTTGACTCATCCGCATATCCAGCGGTGCATTGGCATGATACGAAAAACCGCGCATCGGTTCATCCAGCTGATGCGACGACACACCGATATCCAGCAGCACACCGTCCACACCGTCGATGCCGAGGTCCTCAAGCACACGGTCCATGTACCGAAAATTCGAGCGCACCACCGTAACGGGCAAATCCTTCAGCCGTTCGGTGACCTGCGCAATCGCATCGGGATCCTGATCCAGCGCGATCAATCGCCCGCTTT
>JAFOFS010000020.1 GCA_017387165.1 Clostridia bacterium | reverse complement strand
GTATCTGCTGTACGGCAAGCGGCTTGCTCCGCAAAATCTCGGCACACTGTACGGGTTTGACCATATCGGAGAAACGGTATGGAAACTTCTGACCGAAAAGGATTGATCGTCATGGAGAAACAACGCTTGATCGACGCGGCGCTGGACGCCCGTTCCCACAGCTATTGTCCCTATTCGGATTTTGCGGTCGGAGCGGCGCTGCTGACCGCCGACGGCAAGATCTATACCGGCGCCAACATCGAATCGGCCAGCTACACCCCCACCGTCTGCGCCGAGCGTGTGGCGACCTTCACCGCGGTACACGCAGGCGAACGGGAGTTTGCCGCCATCGCGATCGTGGGCGGCAAGGCAGGCGAAGCGGTCTCCGACTTCTGTCCGCCCTGCGGCGTCTGCCGTCAGGTACTGGCGGAATTTTGCGAAGGCGATATGCCGGTGCTGCTGTACGACGGCAACGAGATCCGCGAGCGGACGCTGGCGGAGTTGCTGCCGGATACGTTTGATAAAAGCCAACTGAAGCGGGGTATTTGACCATGAGAATGTACGACCTCATTGAAAAGAAAAAGCACGGCGAGGAGCTGAGCACCGAGGAGATCCGCGAAACGATCACCTCCTACACCGCCGGGGATATTCCCGACTATCAAATGTCCGCGATGACCATGGCGGTGTATTTCCGGGGGATGTCCGACCGTGAGATCTTTGATCTCACCGAAACGATGGCAACCTCCGGCGATACGGTGGACCTGTCCGCCTTCGGTGACCGCAGCGTGGACAAGCATTCCACCGGCGGCGTCGGTGACAAGACCACCCTCATCGTCACCCCCATCGTGGCCGCTTGCGGCGGCGCGGTCGCCAAAATGAGCGGTCGCGGTCTCGGTCATACCGGCGGCACGGTGGACAAGCTGGAGTCCTTCCCCGGCTTCCGCACCTCGCTGGAGCCGGCGGAGTTTATCGCGCAAGTAGAGCGTTGCGGTCTGGCGGTCATCGGTCAAAGCGCCGATCTCGCCCCTGCCGACAAGAAGCTGTACGCGCTGCGCGACGTCACCGCCACGGTGGACTCCATCCCGCTCATCGCATCCTCCATTATGAGTAAAAAGCTCGCCGCCGGCACCCATTCCATCGTGTTGGACGTCAAGTGCGGCAGCGGCGCGTTTATGCGCGGCATCGACAACGCCGTGACGCTTGCCGAAACGATGGTGCGTATTGGCAAGGCACACGGTCGCAACACCGCCGCGGTCATCAGCAATATGGATCGCCCGCTCGGTCACGCCATCGGCAACGCGAGCGAGGTGTGCGAAGCAATGGAAGTGCTTCGCGGCGCCGGTCCCGACGATCTGCGTGAGATCTGCCTCACCCTCGCCGCCAAGATGGTGGCGCTGTCCTGCGGACTGACTGACGAGCAGGCGAAAGAAACGGTCGCGGAAACGCTGAAAAGCGGCAAGGCGCTGGCCAAATTCCGCGAATGGATCGGGGAGCAGGGCGGCGACGTTGCCTATGTGGACGATCCCTCTCTGTTTGGCGAAGCGGCGTACACCGCCGACGTTCTCGCCCCTGTTGACGGCTATATCCTCGCCTGCAATGCCGAGCAGATCGGCACCGCCGCGATGGTACTCGGCGCCGGTCGCCAGACCAAGGATTCGGTCATTGATCCCCGTGCCGGCATCTATCTGCTGAAAAAGCCTGCCGACGAGGTCAAGAAAGGGGACGTCATCGCCCGCCTGTACACCGAAAAGGCAGACACCCTCCCTCATGCCGAAGCGCTGACCCTCGGCGCCGTTACCTTTACCGATCAACCGGTGGAGGAGCAACCGCTGGTCTACCGCGTGATTTCGTGATTGGGGAGGAACACCGCTATGAAACAACAACGCATTCTCATCGGCATCGCCGGCGGCTCGGGCAGTGGTAAAACCACCCTGGCCGAAAACATCGCCGATTATTTCGGCAGCGAGCTGTCGGTCGTCCGACACGATAACTATTACAAGGCGCAACCGAACGTCCCGTACGAGCAACGGGCGCTGATGAACTACGACCATCCCTCGGCATTTGATACCGAGCTGTTGCTGCATCATCTCGACGAGCTGAAAGCCGGACGGTCGGTGGAAAGCCCCGTCTACGACTACGCCCGTCACGATCGCAGCGACCGGACGGTACACGTGGAAAGCACCGAGGTCATCCTGCTGGAGGGTATTCTCATCTTCGAAAATCCCGAAATTCTGAAACGGCTGGATATGAAGATCTACGTGGACACCGACGCCGACGTCCGCATCGTGCGGCGCATTCTCCGCGACGTGGAGGAACGCGGTCGCAGTCTGGAATCGGTCATTTCGCAGTATCTTACCACCGTCAAGCCGATGCACGAAGCGTTTGTTGAACCCAGCAAAAAGAAAGCGGACATCATCATTCCCGAGGGCGGCAAAAACCCCGTCGCCTACGGTATGATCATCAACCGCATCGCATCTTACCTTTCGGAAAATTAACGGAGGTTTTTATGAGTAAACAATCCGCTCTTTCGGAGCAGTTGATACAACAAATGGAAGCGGATAAGCAAAGCGGAAACTTTCCGCAGCTGGCGTTTCCGAACGAGGCGGCGATCCGCCGTCGCGGCAAAAGCGATCCCGATATGATCTGGCGTCCCGTTTTCGCACGGGATACCGACAAGATCGTGTACACCCCCTACTACAACCGCTACACCGACAAGACGCAGGTCTTTTCGCTGTACAAAAACGACGACATCACCCGTCGCAGTCTGCACGTGCAGCTGGTTTCCCGCATTTCCCGCACCATCGGCGCGGCGCTGCACTTAAACCTCGATCTCATCGAGGCGATCGCGCTGGGTCACGATATCGGTCATCCCCCGTTTGCCCACAGCGGCGAGAAATACCTCGACGCGCTGTCCTTTGAACACACGGGACGGCACTTCTATCACAACATCCACTCGGTGCGTGTGCTGGACAAGATCTTTCCGCAGAACATCAGCCTGCAGACATTGGACGGCATTGCCGGTCACAACGGCGAGTTTGAGTGTGAGGAATACCACCCCGTCCGGCTCTCCGGCTTTGACGAGTTTGAGCAGATGATCGAACGCTGCTACACCGACGCCGCCTTTACGCAGACCATTATGCCCTCGACGCTGGAGGGCTGCGTGGTGCGCCTGTCCGACATCATCGCCTATCTCGGCAAGGATCGTCAGGACGCGGTGCTGACCAAGACGGTGGACGCCGATCTGTTTGACGATAAGGTGATGGGCGGCGTCAACGCCGACATCATCAATGCGCTGGTGGTCAACGTGGTGGAAAACAGCTACGGCAAGCCGTATATCAAGCTGGATACCGAGCATTTTAAGATGGTGAAAGAGGCAAAATCCGCCAACTACTCCCTCATCTACAACAACGCGGCGGCGGCATCCAAGCTGGGAACCACCGTCCAACCGATGATGGCGGAGATCTACGGACAGTTGCTGGACGATCTCAAATCCGGCAACACCGCCTCCCCCGTCTTCACCCACCACATCCATTACGTCGAGAACTCCAACTACCGTCGCGAGGTGCCGTATCAGTCAACCGATCCCAACCAGATCGTCATCGACTATATTGCGAGTATGACCGACGACTATCTCATCGAGCTGCACAAGTATCTGTTCCCCGACAGCGACCTGACCGTGCAGTACAAAGGTTATTTTAAGTAAAGGAACTTTCCGCTATGTTTGAAGCGATTATTCAGCTTATTGAGCAATATCCCCGTATCATCATCCATCGGCACGACCGTCCCGACGGCGATGCCATCGGCAGCCAGTTCGGCTTAAAGCGCCTGCTGCGCGCCACTTACCCCGAAAAGGAAATCTACGCGGTCGGTGATATGACCGAGCGGTACGCCTTTATCCTGGAGGGCGAGCAGTTAGACGACCTGCCCGACGACGCGTTTACCGATGCCCTGTGCATCATTTTGGACACCTCCGCGCCGGCGCTCATCAGCGATGGACGGTATACCACTGCCGCCGCGACGGCGCGGCTGGATCACCACATTTTCGTGGAAAAGATCGCGGATGCCGAGGTGACCGACACCTCGTACGAAAGCTGCTGCGGTCTGGTGACCGCCATGGCGATGGAGGGGGGACTCACCGTCCCTGCCGATGCCGCCAAGGCGCTGTATACCGGTATGGTGACCGATTCGGGGCGTTTCCGCTACGACAGCACCAACGCCCAGACCTTCCGCCTGGCGTCCTTCCTGATGGAGCGTTCGTTTGACACCACCGACATCTACCGTCAGCTGTATTCCGGCGATCTGGAGCAGGCGCAGCTGCGTGCCCGTTTTACGCTGAAAATTCAGACCACGCCGCACCGCGTGGCGTATATCTACACCACCCGTGACGAGGTGGCGGAATGCCATGCCGACGTTTTCTCCATTTCCCGCGGTATGGTCAGCACCATGTCCGAGCTGCGTGGGATCGACAGCTGGGTGAATTTCACCGAAACCGAAAACGGCGTGCTGTGCGAGCTGCGCTCCAACCGCTACAACATCAACCCCATCGCGGTGAAATACGGCGGCGGCGGTCATGCCAAGGCCAGCGGCGCCACCGTAGCCGACCGTGAGCAGGCGATGCAGATGCTCGCCGATCTTTGCCAATTATCGGAGGAAAACCAATGAACTACGACGCGATGAAACGCATCCTGGATACGATCAAGCAGTACGACCGTATCGTCATCTTCCGCCACAAGCGTCCCGACGGTGACGCAGTCGGCTCCTCGATGGGCCTCCGTGGCATTCTGCGCGCCTCTTTCCCTCAGAAGGAGATCGCGGTCATCAACACCGACTACACCGATTTCGTCGCGTTTCTCGGGGAAGAGGACGGTCCGCAGGAGGACGACTATTTCCGCGAAGCGCTGGGCATCGTGGTGGATACCGGAACCTCCGCCCGTATCTCCAATCCGCAATACGCCCTTTGCAAAACGGTCATCAAGATCGACCACCATATCCCCATCGAAACCTACGGCGATCTGCAGTGGGTGGAGGAGGAGCGGTCATCCTGCTGTGAGATGATCGCCACCTTTTATCAGACCTTCGCGGATGAGCTGGTGCTGACCAAGGAAGCCGCCACCTGCATTTACACCGGTATGGTGACCGATTCGGGGCGCTTCCGCTTCCGTGAGGTTTCCGCCAACACGCTGCGCGCAGCGGCGACGTTGCTGGAAACCGGCATCGATCTGGAAACGCTGTACGCTCGCTTGTATATGAAGGATTTCGAGGTATTCAAATTCCGTGCCCACGTCTACGAGCAGATGCAGATCACCGAAAACGGTGTGGCGTATTTCTTCGTGGACGACGCCACCAAGGAAAAATTCGGTCTCACTCACGAGCAGGCGTCGGCGGCGGTGTCCTATCTGGAAAACATCCGCGGCAGCCTCATCTGGCTGGCATTCATCGAATACGAGGGAGAAATCCGCGTGCGTCTGCGCTCCCGTTTCGTGACGGTCAGCGAACTGGCGGAGCGGTACGGCGGCGGCGGTCACGCCTGCGCGGCCGGCGCTTTTGTCGGTGACAAAGACGGTATGAACAAGCTGATTGCAGAAGCAGATGCGCTTCTCAAAGAATATAAGGAAACGCACGAGGGTTGGTTATGAACATTCTGATTACAAACGACGACGGCATTTTCGCCCCTGCTCTGCCCCACTTTGCGCGGTGGGCGCAGCAATACGGCGAGGTCACGGTCATTGCGCCAAAGGTGGAGCAAAGCGGTATGAGCCATGCGATCTGCTTTACCCGACCCATCGAGATCAAGGCGGTGGATATCGGAGAGGGCATCGAGGCGTACTCGCTGGAGTCCTCCCCTGCCGACTGCGTCCGCTACGCGGTCACCAGCTTCGGTAAGCAGTTTGATATGGTCTTTTCGGGTGTCAACCGCGGCTTAAACCTCGGCAAAGACATCGTCTATTCCGGCACGGTCGGCGCCATTTTCGAGGCGGCGCGTCTTGGCCTGCGAGGCATCGCCTTCTCTGCCGATCCGTCGGCGGTGGTGGAGTCGGTCGCCCATCTCGACCGCGTGATGAAATTCCTGCAGGACAACCGCCTGATCGAGCGAAATCAGCTGTTTAATATCAACGTTCCGGCTCAGGTGAACGGTCTCCGTGTGACGCGACAGGGCGGCATTTTCTTCACCGACGTGTTCGTGCATCGCGGCAACGATATGTACGAGCAGGAGGGCGAGATCCAGCCGGGTAAGGGCGAAAATCCCGAGGAGGACATCGACGCCATTTATCACGGTCTTATTTCGGTCACCCCGTTGGCCGTTTCACTCACCAACCTCGCCTTGTTCGAGGAAATCAAGCATCTGCAAGAATAAAAAAATTCCGAGGCGTAGAGGTTGTATTCTAAAGGGCAGTAAAAAAAGGAAGCACGAAATTTTCGTGCTTCCTTTTAATTTTGTCTTATACCGTAACAAGCAGAGAAAATGTATATCACATTATCCAATCTTTAGGAGAACCTAAAATCCTTTAAATCTTATACTACTTTAAGAATGTTTATCTTTTCTTTTTTAAGCAGATAGGCAAATGC
>JAFOFS010000215.1 GCA_017387165.1 Clostridia bacterium | reverse complement strand
GCCGCCTATCTGGCGGATGCGCTGACCGATGCTTCCACCTTTAAGGTGGAGGCCAAGCGCGCCGACAAGACCTTCCCCCTCACCTCGCCGCAGATCTGCGCGAAGACGGGTGAGTATCTGCTGGAAAAGTTCCCCCATCTGTCGGTGGACGTCCACAATCCCGATTTCACCGTTATGATCGAGATCCGCGATTTCGGCGCGTACATCCACGCGCCGCAGACGGCAGGCGCCGGCGGTATGCCGGTCGGCACGGGCGGCAAAGCCGCGGTGCTCATTTCGGGCGGTATCGATTCCCCCGTGGCCGCCTGGATGATGGCCAAGCGCGGAATTGAACTGACCGGTATTCACTTCGCTTCTCCCCCTTACACCAGCGAACGCGCCGAGCAAAAGGTGCTTTCCCTGCTGGGCAAGGTGGCCGGCTATGCCGGACGGATGCCGGTGTTTATCGTGCCGTTTACGCACATTCAGGAGGAAATCGCCAACAAGTGCCCCGAGGATCTGTTCACCCTCGTGATGCGTCGTTTTATGATGCGTATCGCCGAAGCGGTCGCCCGTCAGCAGAAATGCGAAGCGCTTATTACGGGCGAAAGCGTCGGTCAGGTTGCCAGTCAGACGATGACCGCGATGGCTTGCACCGAGGCGGTGTGCCAGATGCCGATTTTCCGTCCGCTCATCGGTATGGACAAGGAGGAGATCATCCGTATCTCCCGCAAGATCGATACCTTTGACATTTCCATTCAGCCGTATGAAGACTGCTGCACCGTCTTCACCCCCAAGCATCCGCGTACGCATCCCAAGCCGGAAATGCTGGAGGAAGCCGAAAAGGCGCTGGACGTGGAGGGGCTGGTGCAGGAGGCCGTGGAAAACGTGCGTCGTGTGATGGTGTATCCGTAATGAAAACGTATGAATTGACCGAAGCTGCCGCCCGTGTGGTGGCGCTTCTGACCGCTAAGGGATTTACCGTTGCGACGGCAGAATCCTGCACGGGCGGTTTGCTCTCCGCTTCGCTGACCGCCGTTTCGGGCGCGTCGGCGGTGTTTGAATGCGGAGTTGCCGCCTACTCCGCCGCCATCAAGGAAAAGGTGGTCGGTGTTTCCCCCGAAACCATCCGCAAGCACGGCACGGTAGCGGCAGAAACGGCCGCCGAAATGGCCGACGGTGTGCGGCGGCTGGCCGGAGCAACCCTCGGCGTCGGCATTACCGGTTCAGCCGGTCCCACCCCTGCGGAGGGGCATCCCGCCGGCACGGTGTTTATCGCGGTCGCAGACGAAAGCCGCGTATGGGAGCAAAAGCTGGAAGTGGACGGCGCCACGCTCGGACGGGACAGAGTCCGCGAGTTGGCGGCGCTCACTGCGTTGCAGATGATCTTGCAGCATTTGGAATAAGAAAAAAACTCGGTTGCCGCGGCAACCGAGTTTTTTATTTAAGTAAAGAGGTCGAGAATTTCGTCCTCCACGCCGCCCTTTGCCCCCTCAAAGAGGAAGTAATAGCGGAACAACGATCAACCGGCATACCCGTCCAGTTCACGGGAATAGGTGATCTGTCGAGTGATCTCGCCCGAGGTAAATACGTCGCTGCTCACCTGCGCGGAATCGTAGCGGTAGGCCGCCAGCGCAGGCAGAAAATCCACCCCGTAGAGGGCGGCTTGCGACGCCCACCAGGCGGCAAGCGGTTTATACGGTGCCTGCGGATGGGCAGCGCTCCAATACAGCTGAGGTGCAATGAAGTCCACATATCCGCCGCTCATCCACGCGACCGCGTCGCAGTAGATGGTGTGGTAGGATTGCTGACCGCTCGTGCCGGCGTCGCTGTTTAAGCGGATACCAAACGGCGACACACCGAACCGGCAAGCGGTATCCAGTGCTTTGATGCGATCGTAGCACGCTTTCAGTGTCTGGTTGACACTGGCGCGGCGGAAATCGTCACGAGTCTTGCCGGCGCCGTAAGCGGCGTAGGCATCCGCGTCGGCGGCATCCGAAATACCGCCGTAGGGATAGAAGTAATCATCAAAGATCACGCCGTCCACATCGTAATTCTGCACGATCTCTGCGACGCCGTCTGCAATCAGCTTGCGGACCTCGGGCAGGCCGAGATTGTAGTAGAGGGCGCCGCTTGACAACGAAATCGTCCAGTCGGGATGCTTAACGGCCGGATTATCGGCAGCCAGCTTCTCGCTTGCGTACGCCTTGATACGAACGGGATTGACCCAGGCGTACAGCTCCAGACCCGCCGCGTGAGCGGTGGCGGTCATATAGTCGAGGATATCCAGCGGCAGCGGATCGCCCTGGTTGGCAACCACGTAGCGCGAGGACGGGAAATACGCCGACTCGTACAACGCATCACCGCAGGGACGCACCTGAAAATACAGGGTGGTGATGCCGATCTCCTTGGCGCGGGACACCAGCTTTTCGCATTCCTTTTTCAAGGTTGCGGCAGACAAGGTGCGGTCGGACGGGTAGTCCAGATTGGCATACGTGGACACCCACAGCGCACGGTGCTCGTCAGCCGTCGGGGTCGGCTGCGGCTTGGTGCTGCTCGTGGTGGATTTGGTGGTAGAGGTCGTCGTACCGCTCGTCGAGGTCGAGCTGTCACCCGATGAATTCGAAGTGGTCGAGGAGGTGGAGCCGACGGTCGGCATCTCCCCTTCGGCGGTGTCCGAGGTGATGCCGGAAGGATCGGTGGTCACACCGCCGCCCGAGGTGGTGGTGGAGGACGGCAGGGTGGTCGCACCGCTCGTCGGGCGAGTGGAGGTGGTGGTCATTCCCTCATCCACCACGTCGATATAAGACGGCGCACAGCCGGCACTTACCAAGAGGCAGGCGCACAGCATCCACGCAAGCAGGTGTTTCATACGGTCACCTCTTCCTCCGCATAATCCGGCAGGCTGACCAGCTGCGGAACGTGCGCCAATGCCGGAAATACCTTTTCGGTCATCTGGTCGGTGGGGACACGGATGCTGGAGGTGTTGATACAGGGATGGCAACCGACGTAGGCGTGCTTCAGCACGTCCTCGTCGATCAACAAGCGGACGCGGTGGTGTGATCGTTCATCAGCCCCATCACGCTCACCGAGCCGGGGGTGACGTCCAGAAACCGCTCCATATACTCCGGCGAAGCGAAGGACAGACGGGAGGAGCCGATCTGCGCCGAGAGATCCTTGGTCTTGAACTTCTTGTCTCCCGGCATCATCAGCAGATAGAAATCGGTTTCCTGACGGTTGCACAAAAAGAGGTTCTTGCACATCACCGCGTCCAGCACCGCATTGATACCGCTGCAGACCTCCATGGTCATCGCCGGCTCGTGATCGACCTGCAGGTAGTCCACTCCCAGCGAATCGAGCAGATCGTACACCCGTTGCTCCTTCGGAAGCCGCTTTTCCCAATCGGACGGGCGGCCTTTATGTAGCTGCATGGGGAAATCCCCTTTCCTATAAAAGTAACACCCTTATTGTATTACATTCTTGCCAAAAGCGCAAGGGGAAAGTTTTGCCGAAAGAAAAGCGACCTTGTCAGCAGGCAAGGTCGCTTGATGTTTGATTTAGGCGCGTTTTTTAGAGGGGAGCAGCGCCGCCGTCTTCCGGTACACCGAGGCGGTGGAAGCCGCATTGCTCGTCAGCAGCGCACACGGCACGGCCACGGCGGTCGTCGCCACGGTCATCAGCGGCGCGGCCGAGGCCTCCGTGATGGTCGCCTGACCCGCAAAGTGCGGCAGGGAGAGGCGGAGGTTGGCGTTTTCGATTACATAGCCGAGGATAAAGCGGCGCAGGAAAACCATATCGTCCGCGTTGATCACGCCGTTGCCGTCAACGTCGGCCGTGCTGGAAATCATCACCGAGCGATCGTGCAGGTAGTGCGCCAGCCACACCGCGTCTTCCACGTCCACGAAGCCGTCGGCGTTGATATCCCGCTCCACGTCGGTCAGCATCACGCTCTCCCATCCATCACCGTTCCAGCGGAACGCGGAAGGAGCAAAATCGACGAAGTAACCGCTGTTATCGCGGAACAGACCCTGCACCTTCAAAATGGTGCCGACCTGAATATTCGACTGAATGGCGCCCAAGTCCATGTAATAGGCGCTGGCGCTCAGCTTCTTCATAACGGCGGTGCCGCTCTGCAGTTCGCCGTCCAGCCAGTAGCCGTTCGGGCCAAAGAAGAAGGTGCCGACGTCCCCGACGCCGTTGTAGCCGTAGGTTGCGACCGACCAGTCGCCGTTATACGGTGCGCCGTCCGGCTCGCTCAGCATGGACTCAAAGCCGGCGATACTGTTGTTTTTTTATAACTTGCACTCTTTAAAATGTTATGATACAATATATATGTATAAAAAAATAACCTGTTCAGGAGGTTTACAAATGAAAAAAGTTTTGGTTTTATTACTCTCGGCACTTATGGTTTTCTCTACCTGTGCCATCAGCGTTTCGGCTATGACCTTTACTGACCTAAACGAAAGTCACTGGGCATACGCCAATGTTCAAACTTTAGTAAATGACGGTACCGTAAAAGGTTACGAAGATGGTTCGTTTAAGCCCGAAGGTACCGTAACCCGTGCAGAGTTTGTCAAAATGTTAGGTACAAGCTCTGTTGTC
>JAFOFS010000214.1 GCA_017387165.1 Clostridia bacterium | reverse complement strand
TGGTCCCAAGTCCGCAGTCAAATGCTACGGTGCAGATGATGTTTCCGAAGGTGTTGCCATCATGATCCACGAAGGTGTTGACGTTTCCATCACCGGAAACTCCACCAACCCCACCCGCTTCCAGCATCCGGTTGCCGGCACCTACAAGAAGTGGGCGATCGAGAACGGCAAAAAGTACTTCTCGGTGGCATCGGGCGGCGGCACGGGTCGTACCCTGCATCCCGACAACGTTGCGGCGGGCCCCGCTTCCTACGGTCTGACCGACACGATGGGTCGTATGCACGGCGATGCGCAGTTCGCGGGTTCGTCCTCCGTTCCGGCTCACGTTGAAATGATGGGTCTCATCGGTATGGGTAACAACCCGATGGTCGGTGCGACCGTCGCTTGCGCGGTGGCTGTCTCGGAAGCGCTGAAATAAGTAATCGGCAAACAAAGAAGCCTCTCTGACGAGAGGCTTCTTTTTTCTTGCGCCGAAATCTAAAAAATTATGGCATTGACATATTATAAGTCTGGTAATAAAATATAGGTGTGTCAATACTATATCACAAATCAAGACAAAGTGAGGAACGAAGAATGGAAGCGTTTGTCAAAGAGTTTTTGGAAAAGAAAGTTATCGTGGTGTGCCGAGGGATTGCCGAAGAGGAAATCGTCAACGTGGCGCAGGCGCTGTATGACGGTGGCATTTCCTTTATGGAAGTGCCGTTCGATCAAAAGAACCCTGACACATTTGCTGCTACCGCACGCAAGATCAGCGCTGTCAGAAAAGCGCTGGAAGGGAAAATGCACGTGGGCGCCGGTACGGTGATCACCATGGAGCAGTTTGAGATTGCCAAAGCGGCAGGAGCGGAGATCATCGTTTCCCCGACATTGGAGGAGGATGTCGTTACGGCAACGAAACAGGCGGGTCTTATCTCGATGCCCGGCTGTGCAACGCCTTCGGAAATCACGAAAGCCTATAAACTCGGTGCGGATCTGATCAAATTGTTTCCGTCGTCGGTTATCACGTTAAAGACGATCAAAGAAATCAGCGTGCCGCTGAATCACATTCCGCTCGTCTGCTTCGGCGGCGTTACGGCAGAAAACATCAAGGATGTTCTCTCTGCGGGTGTCGTCGGTGTCGGCATGGGAAGCGCCGTTTTGGACAAAAAAGCGTTGACCGACAAGGACTACGACAAGATCACCGCATTGGCAAAAGCAGTTACGGAACAGATTTAACGGCGGAAAAGGAGAACGCAACATGGCTGCAAAAAAGATCGTTGTTACACCGAGAGGGTTCGCCAAATGCGGCGTTGAGAATGCGGCACGGATGGAAGCCGCCGGTTTTGACGTGGCTTACAACGACACGGGTCTTGCCTACACGAAAGACGAGTTTTACGACATCACGAGCGATGCCGACGGCGTGATTGTCGGTGTGGAATCGGTGGACAAAGCGTACATTGATGCTCATCCGCAGCTGAAAGCGGTCGTCAAATTCGGCGTGGTAACGGACAACATCGACGTGGCGTATTGCCGAGAAAAAGGAATTTTCGTCGGCAGAACCGTCGGCTCCAATGCCAGAAGCGTGGCGGAAACGGCGATCAGCTTTGTTTTTGCCGATTCCAAAAATCTGTTTGAAAGCTTTTCGAGCACCAAAGAACACGGCTGGGCGAAGCTGACGGGATATGAAATTCTCGGAAAAACCATTGGCATCGTCGGGTTTGGTATGATCGGTCAGCAGGTTGCGTGGATGGCTTCTGCCTTGGGAATGCACGTCATCGCCTACGATGCCTATGGCATTAAGAAGGAGCTTGCGGACTCGTTAAACGTTGAAATTGTTGACTTCGAAACGGTGGTAGAACGGTCGGATTTCATCTCCCTGCACATTCCCTTGACGGCAGAGACCAAGAATATGATCTCCGCCAAAGAATTAACAAGGATGAAACCGACGGCGGTGCTGATCAACACGGCCAGAGGTGGGGTCGTTAACGAGGCGGACCTGTACGAGGCGCTGAAAAACAAGACGATCAAAGCCGCTTACTTTGATGTGTTTTCAAGCGAGCCGCCCGCTAAAGACGAGCCACTGCTGACGTTGCCGAATTTCTATTTGACACCGCATATCGCCTCACGAAGCGCGGAGGCAGAAAAAAGAACGGCAGATATGGCAACGGAAATCATCATCAAGGCGTTGTCAACCGATAACGAATAAAACGGCTTGCAGCAAAAAAGCAGAACAATCAGCAAGAGACGCATCGTGGTGATGCGTCTTTTTTTTACAGAACAACCACAACTTTCAGGCGTAGAGTGCAAACGCCGGCAGTTCATCTTGGATAAACGCTGTCGGATTTCGTGACGGAAAGCGTTTACAAACGGCGAAAACTGCGGTATACTGGGAGGCGATGGGGGTGACAACGTGACACGCAAAGAGTACATCACCAACTTATTTGAACACTACGACCCTGTGCGGGCGCTGTCGCACCGTGGTGAGGACGAAGTGCTGCTTCTCAGACATAAAACCTTGCAGCGCGAGCTTGTGCTTCGCAGTTATGGCGAGCCGATTGTTGCCTATGAGCGGTTAAAAACGGTACGACACCCCAATCTGCCGGAGGTGCTGGAGTGTCGGCGCTGCGCCGACGGGCAGGTGGTGCTGGAGGAATATATTGACGGCGTATTACTATCGGATTTGTTGGAGCGGTCGACGTTGTCGTACCG
>JAFOFS010000213.1 GCA_017387165.1 Clostridia bacterium | reverse complement strand
CTTTCGCGCAGGCACTCAACTACAACAGTATGGGAATGATCGGCGTGTTGTGTACCAACTTTGCCGACTCATATTATTCCCGCGTGGTGGCGCATCTGGAAAAGCACCTGCGCAACAACAAGCTCAACGTAACGCTGGTTTGCCCCGGTCAGACCAACGCAGAGAAGAAGGAAAGCATTCGTGCGCTCAAGGCCAAAGGCGTTGACGCCATCGTGCTGATCGGCGCCACCTTTATGGAGGTGGAGAAGGAATTTATCGCCGATATTTCCTCCACCTGCCCGATCTTCACCCTCAGCTACTATCACTGCGACCTGCCCAACGTCCACTCGGTCTTCTGCGATGAACGCGGCGCGGTGAAAAATGCGGTCACCAAACTGATCGAAGCGGGGATGCCCCGCGTGCTGTTCGTGTGCGAGCATATCCACAACAGCAACAACAATAAGTTAAACGGCTACCGCGACGCCTACGAGGCCTGCGGCCTGCCGGTGCCGGATCTGCTGCTGGCGACCGGCTGCTACACCGCCGAAGCGGAGCCGATCATTACCGAGTACCTCTCGCAGAACGCCGACCGTATGGATGCGATACTGACCGGTAACGATGAACTGGCGGCGTTTTCGCTGAAAGCGATGCACCGCCTCGGCATCCAACTCCCCACCATCGGCTTTAACAATTCCCTGCTGGCTTCTCAGGTGATTCCCGAACTGACCAGCGTGGACAACCGCGTAGAGGAGATGTGCCGCCTGACCGCCTCCCACCTCGTGAAAAAACTGCGCGGTGAGATGGTACCGCAACAGACGACGGTGGACGCCGAATTGATTCGCCGCGACTCTTTTTGAATGACCTATCCCGTACCGAAAATTGTCGGTACGGGATTTTTTTATGAATTTTTTGTGATATTTCAGAAAAAGGCTTTGCAAGTAAATACGGTTTATGGTATACTGTAATCTGTATAGGTGTTATTATGCCTTTTTCTACGTTTTTGAAGGAGAGGATCGCGATGCTCTACAGTTTACGGGGAACGCTGACGGCGCTGGAGCCGTCCTTGGCGGTGGTGGAATGCGGTGGTGTCGGCTTTGCCTGCCACGTGACGATGAATACCGCTCGCCGCTTACCGTCCATCGGACAAGAGGTCTTTTTATACACCATCTTAAACGTCCGTGAGGACGCGATGGATCTCTTCGGCTTTGCCGATCAGAGCGAGCTCAACTGCTTCAAGCAGCTGACCTCCGTGTCGGGTGTCGGTCCGAAAGCGGCCAACGCCATTCTGTCGGAACTGTCGCCCGATCGTCTGGCATCGGCGGTGGCGATGGGGGACTTCAAGGCGATCACCCGCGCCAACGGCGTCGGTCCCAAGCTGGCGCAACGCGTGGTGCTGGAGCTGAAAGATAAGCTGGGCATTCCGGCGGTAACGGTCGGCAAGACGACCGCCCCGACCGCCGCCCCTGTCGGTGGAAACGCCGAGGAAGCGGTGCGTGCCCTCACCACTTTGGGCTTTACCGCCGGCGAGGCCGCCGAAGCGGTTGGTCGGCTGGATGCCGCTCTGCCTGTCGAAAAACTGATTCACGACGCGCTCAAAGCGTTGGCAAGGAGATAACCGATGATTTACGAAGGAAACGACGAACTGGATTTGGAGGATCGCTTGGTCTCGACCGGCTACCTGCCGGAGGACGATGCGGATAACCCTCTGCGCCCCAAACGCCTGTCCGAGTACATCGGTCAGGAAAAGAATAAGGAAAACCTTTCCATTTATATCAACGCGGCGTTGCAGCGTCACGACGTGCTGGATCACGTGCTGCTGTACGGCCCTCCCGGTCTCGGTAAAACCACGCTGGCGGCCATTATCGCCGCCGAGATGGGGGTCAATTTCCGCATCACCTCCGGTCCTGCCTTGGCGCGCCCGGGTGACTTGGCGGCGCTGTTGACCAGCTTGGAGCCGGGCGATGTGCTGTTTATTGACGAGATCCACCGCCTGCCTCGCACGGTGGAGGAGATCCTGTATCCGGCGATGGAGGATTTCACCATCGACATTATGAATGGCAGCGGTCCGGGCGCACAGTCCATCCACCTGCCGCTGGATAAGTTCACTTTGATCGGCGCTACCACCCGTGCCGGTCAGTTGTCGGCGCCGCTGCGTGATCGCTTCGGTGTGGTGCTGCGCTTGGAATTGTATACCAACGAGGAACTCGCGAAGATTGTCACCCGCAGCGCCCATATTCTCGGTATGGAGATCGATCCGGACGGCGCGATGGAGATCGCCTCCCGCAGCCGCGGAACGCCGCGTATCGCCAACCGCTTACTGCGCCGCGTGCGTGACTTCGCGCAGGTGATGAACGGCGGTCGCATCGACAAGCATGTGGCCGACGTGGCGCTGGCTCGGATGGAAGTGGACGAGCTCGGACTGGATATGGTTTACCGCCGCTTGCTGGAGGGTATGATCAAGCACTACCGCGGCGGTCCGGTCGGTTTGGAAACCATCGCGGCGGTGATCGGGGAAGAAGCGATCACCATCGAGGACGTGTACGAGCCGTATCTGATGCAGATCGGCTTTTTGAGCCGCACGCCGCGCGGTCGCCTGGTGTTGCCTGCCGCGTATGAGCATCTCGGCATCACCCCACCCACACCCGACAAAAAAACCGTGCAACAATCGTTGTTTGAAGGAGACTAATATGCGCGCAGCAAACGCTTGGCAGGATTACGAGCTGTTGGATTGCTCGGACGGCGAACGCCTCGAACGCTGGGGTGAGATCATCCTCATCCGCCCCGATCCGCAGATTTTGTGGTCCACGCCGAAAACGCACCCCCTTTGGAAGCAGGCTCACGCTCGCTACCACCGCTCCCGTACCGGCGGCGGTCAATGGGAAACCTATAAGAAAATTCCGGACGTGTGGGAGATCGGTTACCGTGACCTCCGCTTCCGCCTGAAGCCGATGGGCTTTAAGCATACCGGCCTGTTCCCCGAACAGGCGGTCAACTGGGATTGGATGGCGGAGCGCATCCGCGCCGCCAACCGCCCGATCCGTGTGCTCAACCTGTTCGGCTATACCGGCGCCGCCACCCTCGCGTGTGTGGGAGCCGGTGCTCACGTCACCCACGTGGACGCCTCCAAGGGTATGGTGGCGTGGGGGCGTGAAAACGCCGTCAGCTCCGGTCTTTCCGACCGCCCGATGCGCTGGCTGGTGGACGACTGCCTCAAGTTCGTCCAGCGTGAGCAGCGCCGCGGCAATACCTACGACGCCATTTTGATGGATCCGCCGTCTTACGGTCGCGGACCGGGCGGCGAGGTATGGAAGCTGGAAGAACAGATTTATACGCTGGTGTCCGAAACCGCCAAGATCCTGTCGGACGACCCGCTGTTTTTCATCATCAATTCGTATACGACCGGTCTGTCCCCGTCGGTGATGGGTTACCTGTTGGGTACTCTGCTGCCGAAGGACGGTACGGTGACCGCCGACGAGATCGGCCTGCCGGTGACGGCAGGCGGCTTGGTCCTGCCCTGCGGCGCCACCGCCATCTGGTCGAAGTAAACAAGGAGTCAGAATGGAACTGCTCAGGACACAAAACGTGTCGTTTCAATATGAAAATCCCGAGGAACTGCCTCTCTCGGTGCTGCGTGACGTGTCGCTGACCGTTCGCCGCGGCGAATTTCTGGCAGTGCTCGGTCATAACGGCTCGGGAAAGTCCACGCTGGCCAAGCATTTCAACGCGATGCTGCTTCCCACGACCGGTGCGGTGTGGGTGGAAAACCTCAGCACCGCCGACGAATCGCATTGGCTGGACATCCGCCGCACCGTCGGTATGGTGCTGCAAAACCCCGATAACCAACTGGTTTCCACCATCGTGGAGGAGGACGTCGCCTTCGGACCCGAAAATTTGGGGGTCGAGCCGTCCGAGATCGCCGTACGCGTCAACGAGGCGCTCCGATTGGTGGATATGCTGGACTATCGCGATCACGCCGTTCATAAACTGTCGGGAGGACAAAAGCAGCGCGTCGCCATCGCCGGTGTGCTGGCGATGCATCCCGATTGCCTGGTGCTGGATGAGCCCACCGCGATGCTGGATCCGAAGGGTCGCCGTGAGGTAATGGATACCGTTCGCCGCTTAAACCGCGAAAACGGGATGACGGTGGTGCTGATCACCCACTATATGGAAGAAGCCGCCATGGCCGACCGCGTGTTGGTGATGGAGGAGGGGGAGATCGTACGGGAAGGTGCGCCGAGCGAGGTCTTTTCGCAGGTGGAGCAGCTTCGTGCCGTTCAACTCGACGTTCCGCAACCGACCGAACTTTGCTACGAGCTTCGCCGCCGCGGTGTGCAGCTGCCGCCCGACGTGCTGACGGTGGAGCAGGCGGTCGAGGCGCTTGCCGCAGAGTGGGAGGGATCGCTATGAGCATTTTGGAAACCCGCGATCTCCGTATGACCTACGGCATCAAAACTCCGTTTGAAAAGACCGCCGCCGACGGCATTTCGGTTGCCTTTGAAAAAGGCGACCTGGTCGGCATCATCGGTCATACCGGCTCGGGCAAATCCACGCTGGTGCAGCTGCTCAACGGTCTGCTCAAACCGACGTCGGGTCAAGTGCTGCTTGACGGCGCGGATATTTGGGCGCAGCCGAAGGAAATTCGCGCCGTTCGCTTCCGTGTCGGTCTGGTGTTCCAGTACCCCGAGCATCAACTGTTTGAAGAAACCTGCTATCAGGATATCGCCTTCGGACCCAAAAATATGGGACTTTCCGAGGAGGAGATCGCCGCCCGTGTGCAGCAAGCCGCGGCGTACGTCGATCTGGATCCCGAACTGCTGAAAAAATCCCCGTTCGATCTGTCGGGCGGCGAGAAACGCCGTGTCGCCATCGCCGGTGTGCTGGCGATGCGTCCCGAGGTTCTGATTTTGGACGAACCGACGGCCGGACTTGACCCGAAAGGCCGCGACACCATTTTGAACCAGATTCGTGCCTACCGCGACGAAATGAACGCCACCGTCTTACTGGTATCCCACAGTATGGAGGACGTGGCGCGCGTTGCGGATAAGGTGCTGGTGCTTGACCACGGACGCGTCGCTCTGTACGACACCACCGAAGCGGTGTTTGCCCGTGCGGAGGAGCTGTCTGCTCTCGGTCTGTCCGTTCCGGCTGTTACGCGTATCTTTATGGGACTTCGCGAAAAAGGACTGCCGGTCGGAAACAACGCCTATACCGTCGAACAAGCGGTGGAAGCCCTGCTTCCCCACCTGCGGAAAGGGGGAGAGGCCGTATGCTGACCGATATCACCATCGGACAATTTTTCCCTGCCCGTTCGCCGCTTCACCGTATGGACCCCCGTGTCAAGCTGATAGTCGTCTTTGCGTATATCGTGCTGGTCTTTGTGCCGCAGAATTGGATAGGCTTGGCTGCCGCGCTGGTGTTTTTGGCGGTGGGCGTCCTGCTTTCCCACCTTCCGCTTCGGCTCATTTTGCGCAGCCTGCGCCCCATTTTGTTTATCGTGCTGCTGACCTCGATCCTCAACGTCCTGTACGTGGACAGCGGCGCCGTGCTGCTGGAATGGGGTTGGCTGAAGATCACGGGCGGCGGCGTCGCCAACGCGGTGTTCATCGCCCTGCGTATATTGGCGCTGATCGTCGGCAGCTCGCTGTTGACCTACACCACCTCACCGACCGCCTTGACCGACGCGATGGAAAGACTGCTGTCGCCGCTTCGCGTTTTGCGTATCAACGTGCACGAGATTGCGATGATGATGACCATCGCTCTCCGCTTTATCCCGACCTTGATGGAGGAAACGGACAAAATTATGTCCGCTCAAAAGGCGCGTGGCGCCGACCTCGAAAGCGGCAATCTGCTGCAGCGCGTCCGTGCGCTGGTGCCGATTCTGATTCCGCTTCTGGTGTCCTCCTTCCGCCGCGCTACCGAACTGGCGACGGCGATGGAATGCCGCTG
>JAFOFS010000212.1 GCA_017387165.1 Clostridia bacterium | reverse complement strand
TTGCTGCGGAAGTACCGGATGAAGTGCGTCGGATGCCGATGGCAAAACGCCGCCAGATCATCATTGCTCAACCGCTCATCGAGGTGCTCGTGAATGTACGCCAGCAGATCCTGCAGCCGCTCCTCGTCGCGATTGCCGACAAGCACCGCGTCCGACGACGCCAGCTCCACATATCGCGCCAGCAGCTGCAAAAGGTACGCTTTAGCGTTGAGGCGATCGGTCAGGCGGTCGCTGTCGTTGGCCTCTGACAGACGGCAAAACAGCTCGCGCGACGGATCCTCCTCCCCCACCGTCACGATGTGCGGGAGCGACAGCAGACGGGCCAGCTCGGCGTTCGGGTACAAATCAAAATGGATCCAGTATTTTTCAAGCGGCTCGCCGGGGATGTCGCTGTATTTGTGCCGCACACCTGCGGGGATGAAAAACCACGACCCCGCCTCACCAACGTACTCGGTTCCATCGATTGTCAGGTGGCAGCGCCCCTTCAGTATGTAATAAAACTTATTCTGCACAAAGGCGTGCTCCCGATACCGCCACTCTCCTTCCGGCGGCAACGCAAACAGCCCGCCCAAGTGGCACACCGCGTTCAGGTTCGCCACGTATACGTCTTGTAGATACGCCATTTCCTCGTCCTCCGACTCCCGCGCTAATTTTATACTCTTATCGACTATCCTCGTCCCTTTTCAATTTATTGTATCAGCGGTATACTGGGTTTGTCAAGAAAAAGGAGGAATCGTTTATGAGCAGTATCGAATACGCATACACCTACCCTCGTGAGCTGGAAAAGGCCAAAGCCGAGCAGTGGCCGATCCTCATCCCCGTCGGTACGATGGAATATCACTCGGCACATTGCCCGTTCGGCTGTGACACGCTGGCGGTTATGGGTTGGGTCCGAGAGATTGCCAAAAAGGTCGACTCCGTCGTGATGCCGCCCGTCTGGTACGGCGCTGCCAGCTATGCTGTCGGCGGTCCCGAAAAGAATTCCCTGCACGTCGATTGCGATACGTTGGAGCAGTATATGTACTGCATTTTGAAATCGCTGTTCAAAGCGGGCTTTACGCGCAACATCCACATCTTCATCATGCACCAGACGGAGGACTACAACCCGCAGTCGCTCGCGTGCATGAAAGCCGCCCGCAAGCTGATCTTCGAATATCTCGAGGAGACCGGTGGCACCGGTTGGTGGGGCAATAACGAAAACGCCGAGTTCTATTCCCAGCTCTTCGAAAAAGATAATCCGT
The DNA here is from genome assembly GCA_017387165.1 of Clostridia bacterium. Lineage (GTDB taxonomy): Bacteria > Bacillota > Clostridia > Oscillospirales > Acutalibacteraceae > RGIG426. The sequence goes on along the minus strand of JAFOFS010000212.1, from coordinate 918 downwards.
GGAACTGGATCCGCGTGCACGGTCCTCTTAAGAAACGTCCCGATTATCTGCGCGGCTTCGGCGGCGACCACGCCGGCAAATGGGAATGCGGCTATCTGGAGTATCTGTATCCCGGCAGCATCAAGCTCGATCGCCTCTCCGAAACCGACGACTGGTTCGCCCAGACGGCACCCGAGATGGATGTCGAGCTTGGCAAGCGTCGGATCGATCTGATGGTACGCTACTTCTTGGAAGAGATTGGACGGGAAGATTTATGTTAAACAAAGAGAACCGCTACGACTTTTTTGCGCGCCTCCTCCCCATCCACCGACCTGACCGCCGCAACAAGGCGTTGACGCCTGCGGCGAACGAATGGGCGTTCCCGAACATCACCGTCATCCGTCTGCCCGAAAACGCCGACAAGGTCGTGCGTACCGCCGCGCTTGATTTTGTGGATTATCTGATTACTTCGATGAACGTGTCCGCCTGCCTGACGTTTGAACAAACGGGCTTCGCTCACGTGAACGTTTCCATTGACAGCGACGTTCCCGGTCCGATCGGCTACCGCATCACCACGAGCGCCGACGGCGTTACGCTCGTCGGCTCCGACCCGCGCGGCACGGCACAGGGCTTCTACTCGCTGGAGGATCGCATGAACCTGCGCTGCGCTCCGTTCCTGGAGCACGGCACCGTGACACGCCGCTCGCGTTTTCGCAGCCGCTCGGCGCATTCGCCGTTCGGTATGTTCGAATACAACGACGAATGCTTCGCCTGGATGGCGCATCTCGGCTACAACAACATCTCGCTGTGGCTGAAGGACAGCGGCACCTCCCTGCGTGGTGACACCGTCAACGTCAACCTGTTGTGCGAGCGTGCCGAAAAATACGGTATTTCCGTCAGCGCCTGCCTGTTCCAGTTGCACGACCGTCATCCCGACGA
>JAFOFS010000211.1 GCA_017387165.1 Clostridia bacterium | reverse complement strand
GAGTTATGAGTTGTGAGATCGCCTGCGGCGATCGTTAAGGGTTTTGCCGGAAATCTGCAGGGGCGGAACCCCACGGGCGGCAGATTGCCGCCCCTACGGCGTCACCGTGAATTCTGCGTCAACCGAATCTTGCCTCGCCCCTTGGGGAGAGGTGTCGGCGAAGCCGACGGAGAGGGGTGTTAAAGGCGATATACCACCTTTCGGCGATGCGATATACCGCTCCGCGATATGAACCGTAGGGACCGGCGTCCCCGACGGTCCTTTCGCACAAACCTACGGCTATCCGTAGGGCGGGGGCTTGCTCCCGCCGCACAATCCCGCACGGAACCACGGGCGAACGCAGTTCGCCCCTACGGTATCACCACCAATTCCGCGCCAACCACCCCTTGCCTCCCTCTGACGAGGGAGGTGGCTCGCCGTAGGCGAGACGGAGGGAGAGAAAATTCCGCACAAGCCCTACGCCGCCCCTCGCAACAAAAATTCTCTTTATATAAATAAAAACCTTGACAGAAATGCGGAAATTTAGTAGAATGAATGCGTATGAGTTTACCGTGCGTTGACACGGAAAAAGGAGGAACTGACGATGCGTAACACTCGTCTTTGGCTGTGCCTGCTGTTGGCCGCCTTTTTGCTGCTGTCGGTCGTTTGTGTGGGCTGTAAGCAGGCGGAGGAACCCGACCATTCGATCCCCCCGTCCCTCTCGACCACGACCACCAACGGCGATTTTGAGACCGACCTGATCGTTCCCGATCAGAACGACATCATCAAAAGCACCACGACCACCACCACGCTCGGTTACACCACCGGCACCGGTGTGGATGCCTCGACCGCTCACGTCACGGTGACCACCGACGACGGGGAAGCGGTGACCACCGACGGCGGCGCTCCGGTCACCAGCTTCGTGTCCACCACCACGACCGAGGCGACCACCACGTCGAGCGAAGCCACCACGACCACGACCGAGGAAGCGACCACCACCACGACCGAGAAGACCGAGGTCAAACTGCCGTTCGTCCCGTTCACTTGAGGTGCGCCATGAAGAAAGAATATGTCCTGCCCACGTTTGAGTGCTGCCCGTTGCCGTTGCTTGAGGTTCTGACCGGCTCGGGCGATCCGCAGCTGCCGTTCGTTCCGTTTCATAACGGCATCGGCACCGAAGACGATTTTATCGGTTAACCCAATCGCCCTGTTGCTTGCAATGGGGCGGTTTTCGTGTATCTATAGGAGAAATTTTCCGTGAACAAAATCCGCTTGTTGTTGCTGGCGGCCGCTGTATTTCTGACGGTAACGGCGCTGGTGGCGGTGTGGGATGCTCCGCCGCTTCGCTCGTCCGGAACGACCGCCACCACCCGGCCGACCGCCTTGGAAAAGATAGACGTCAACACCGCCGACGAGGCGACGCTTGCCGCCGTTCCGGGTATCACGCCCGAGATGGCATCCGCCATCGTGGCCAAACGTGACCGCATCGGTCGGTACGAGAATTTGTACCAGCTGGATGACATCGACGGCATGACGGCGAAGAAATGGAAAGATATCACGCAATATCTGACCGTTTTGCCGGAAAACCCTTGAACACCCTGCCTTTTTTGTGCTATACTATTCTGTAATACGACGTTGAGGAGAGAACGAGTATGAACGTGATTTTGCTGGCGCATACCCCCATGCCCGAACGGACCGTCGCGGCGGCCGCTCGCCTGTGCTATTCCGCATCTTCCATCACCGATGTGCGTGACGGTATGTCGGACGAAAAGGTCTCCTCTTTTGTGGATATGCTGGCGGAGATCGGTCACGAAAGCCCGATCGAACACGCCACCTTTACCTTTGGCATCGAGGGTGTGTCGCGCTCCTTGCTGGCGCAGATCACCCGTCACCGCATCGCTTCCTACAGCGTGCAGAGTCAGCGGTACGTCCGCTCGGACGCATTTGAGTACGTCACGCCGCCGGAGATTGCCGCCATTCCCGAGGCAGCGGAGGAATATCGCCTCGCCATGGAGGAGGATCAGCGCCACTACGAATCGCTGACCGCCCTGCTTTTGGCCAAGCATAAGGCCGCGTTTCTTGCAGAGGGCAAGGACGAAAAAACCGCTTCGCGCTTGGCGGAGAAGAAAGCGATCGAGGATGCCCGTTTTGTGCTCCCGAACGCCGCTACCACCAAAATTATGATGACGATGAATGCCCGCAGCCTGTACAATTTCTTCCGCCACCGTTGCTGCAATCGCGCCCAGTGGGAGATTCGCGAGCTAGCGGAGAAGATGCTGGCGTGCTGCATCGAGGCCGCCCCCGATCTGTTCCGCCGCGCCGGTCCGCCCTGTGTCAGCGGCGGCTGCTCCGAGGGTAAGATGACCTGTGGCGAGATGCTTGCCGTGCGTGAAAAATATCGCCGTCTGCGGGAGGGAAAATAATGGGAAAACTGATCGTTTTGGAGGGTCTGGACGGTTGCGGTAAAAGCACCCAGTTCGACCGCTTGGGAGCGTATCTGGCGGAAAGCGGAAAACCGTACGCCAGCATCAGCTTCCCCAATTACGCCGAGCCGTCCTCGGCGCTTGTCAAGGAATATCTGGCCGGTACTTACGGCTCCAAGCCGGAGGACGTCAACGCCTATGCGGCGTCCTCGTTCTATGCCGTCGATCGCTACGCCAGCTACAAGCAATTCTGGGAAAAGGATTACCTCGCCGGCTCGCTGATCTTAGCGGCGCGCTACACCACCGCCAACGGCATTTACCAGATGTCCAAGCTGCCCGAATCGGAATGGGGCAACTACCTTTCGTGGTTGGAGGATTATGAGTACGACCGCCTCGGTCTGCCTCGCCCCGATGAGGTGCTGTTCTTGGATATGCCGCTGGAGCTGTCCGAAAAGCTACTTTCCAACCGCTACCACGGCGACGCGTCCAAAAAGGACGTTCACGAGCGGGATAAGGAATTTATGCGCCGCTGCCACGACATCGCTCGTTTCATCGCCGCCCGTCAAGGCTGGACGATGGTTCCCTGCAGCCGCGACGGCGAGATCCTGCCGATGGACACCATCACCGAGGATTTGAAACAACGCCTCTCTCGCTGGTTGTAAAAAAGGAGCGATTTGAATGATTTACGTATTTTTGGCGAACGGCTTTGAGGAGATCGAAGCCATCGCCCCGATCGATATGCTGCGCCGCGCCGGTGTCGAGGTGCAGACGGTGGGAATCGGTACCGATCACCCGACCGGCTCTCACGGCATTACCGTCCGTGCCGACCTGCCCGAATCGGCGGTCACCACCGATGGCCTGCAGGGTGTGATCCTGCCCGGCGGTCTGCCCGGCACCACCAATCTGGAGGCCTCTGCCACGGTGCAACGCCTGCTGGAACATTGCGCCGCCAACGACCTGCTGATCGCCGCCATCTGCGCGGCTCCGTCGGTGCTGGGTCATAAAGGCTTGCTGGACGGACGCCGCTACACCTGCTACCCCGGCTTTG
>JAFOFS010000019.1 GCA_017387165.1 Clostridia bacterium | reverse complement strand
GGTCGATGCGATCGTACAAAACGGCGCGATCGCGGAAATCCAAAAAGATCAGCGTGTGGTCGTACGGAGAGGGCAACACACGGGACAGTTCTCGTTGCTCGGTCATGGTGCGACCGGTCGTCCGATACACCTCCAACGCACGGATGATGCGTCCCTCGTCGTTGGGGTGCAGGCGGGCGGCGGTTTCGGGATCGATGGCGGCCAATTCCGCCAAAAGCGCTTCACCGCCGACAGCGGCAGCGTGCGCCTTGAGCTCTTCGCGGCAGCGGTCGTGGGTCTCCTCCGGCGAAAAGGTGAGGTTTTCGGTCACCGCTTGAATGTAGAGCCCCGTACCGCCGCATAAGATCGGCAGGTGACCGCGTGCGGTCACCTCCGCGATGACGCGGTGGGCATCGGTCGCGTACTGCGCCACGCTGTACGGCGCAGACAGCGGCAGAAAGCCGAGCAGGTGGTGCGAAATACCGTCCATTTCACTTTCGTCGGGACGGGCGGTGCCGATAAACGGCTCGGCATACACCTGCATCGAATCAGCGGAAATGACCTCGCCGTTCAGGCGTTTGGCCAACGCCACCGCCAAAGCGGTCTTACCCGACGCGGTCGGGCCGGCCACCGTGACGAGGCGGATCTTGGTTTCTGTTGTCATAGCGTCCCCCATCAGACGATCCGCCCGAATTGCTTTTCCAATTCACGACGGGTCAGTTCCATACAGACGGGGCGCCCGTGCGGACAGGTGCGGATGGAAGGATTCCAAAGCACCGCTTCCGCCAGCTTCTGCCATTCGGCAGGAGTGCTGACGTCGCCGCCCTTGACGGCGGCGCGGCAGGCGGTGTTGTGGAACAGCCAATCCTGCTTTTCGGTGGTGACGTCGCGGCGTCCGCTGAGCAAACCGGCGGCAATCTCGCGCAGCTGCTCGGCAATATCCGTGCCGACCAGCATCAGCGGAACGGCGCGCACCAGCACCTCGCTTGAGCCGAACTCCTCCACCTCATAACCGGCGGCGGCCAGTTCGGGAGTAGCGTCCAGCACGGCGGTCATCTCCTCGGCGGTCAGCGTGACCGCCAGCGGAGTCAGCAGCGCCTGCGATTCCGGCTCGGTTGCCGCTTTGAAGCGCTCGTACAAAATGCGCTCGTGGGCGGCGTGCTTATCGATGATGTACAGGCTACCGTCCATTTCGGCCACGATGTAGGTGGCAAACGCCTCTCCGACCACCGCCACACGGGGCTTTTCCGGCTCCTGCGGCTGAACGGAGGAAATTTCCTTTGTAAAGGTCGGTTCCTTTTCAGGGAAGATATCCGGCACCGACGAGGGCGGCGCGGCAGGCGGTTCATCCAAAAGGTCATCCACCGTCTCCCGCGGCACCGAAACGGCAAAGACGTTCGGTTCGCTCCGAAAAACGGGGGTAGGTTTCGGGGAAATCGAGGGCGGAGCCGGTCGTTTCTGCTCCGCCGTGAAGGCTTTGATCTTTTCCTCCAACATGCTCGGGTGGGCGGTTTCCATCGCCGCGAAGCCAAAGCGTACCTGCTCGGGGGTCGGACGGGAATCCAGCACCGCCTGCTTACGGGTGTGGGAGGCGTCGATCGCCGCCTTGATGCCATGATACACCGCATCAAAGACGGGGCGTTCGTTGACGAAGCGAACCTCC
>JAFOFS010000210.1 GCA_017387165.1 Clostridia bacterium | reverse complement strand
GCCGTCCTCCAGCGTATTCATCCACGTCTGGGTGACCTGGCGACGATGGAAATCCGCAATGCTGGCAGCGGCGCGCTCCAGCGAAGCGTAAATGGCCGGGTCACACGCCTTGGCAAGTTCACCGAGCTCCTCCCGACCGATCTCACGCAGCGGCATATCCACGCCGTCAAACTGCTTGGTGTAGTTCTCCACCGCCTTATCGCCGCCCTCACGGACGGTTTCCAGAATGGCGGTGACGGCGGCGGTCACCTTGCGATCGGTCTCACCGGCGCGAGCCTCCAGCTGCGCCAGCAATTCAAACTCGGTCTTTCCGTTTGTTTTCACGATTTGAAGCATTGATCTCACCTTGTATTACAGTAATTTTTCGAATTGCGCCAGCAGCGTTTCGATCTCCGTTTTACGGAGCTTCAGCGCAGCGGTATTGGCGATGAGGCGGGCGGAGATGGGCATAACCTCCTCCACCACCTCAAGACCGTTTTCTTTCAGCGTGGAGCCGGTCTCCACGATATCGACGATGCCGTCCGCCAATTCCAGCAACGGAGCCAGTTCAATCGAGCCCTCGATCTTGATGATGCGGACGTCCATATTCTTTTTCTCAAAATAAGCGGCGGTGACGTTGGGGTATTTGGAGGCGATGGTCTTGGTCGCGTAGCCGCTGAAAAAGTCTTTATCCTTCGGTGCGGCCAGCGCAAAGCGGCATTTGCCGAAGCCAAGATCCAGCAATTCATAAAAACTGCCGCCGGCTTCGGTGATGGTATCCTTGCCCACCACGCCGAGGTCGCAAACGCCGTGCTCGACGTAGGTGATCACGTCGGCGGCTTTGGCCAGCACCACCTCGATGCTGTCCCCCACGGGCAGGATCAGGCGGCGACCTTTATTGCGCACCACCGAGGTGTCCAATCCCATTTGATCGAACAGGTCGAGGGTCTTGGTTTCCAAGCGACCTTTGGTCAAGGCAATACGTAACGGTTTCATTCGGCAGCCTCCTCTCCCACCGTCCACAGACGGGAAATGCCTCTGGCTTCTGCATAGGCACGCGCCTCTTCGGCGGTTTCAAACGGGCTGACCTCGCAGATGACGCCGTCCGCCAACATGGCCTCCGCCTCCGCAAGAGCGGCGGTTTCAAAGCCGCAGTCAGCGTGGATCAGCACCTGCGGCACGGGACGGGATGCGCCCTGCGTCTGCAGCACCTTGGTGACGCTGTCCACGTGGATGGCGAAGCCGATGGCCGGCATATCCGCGCCGTAGCGAGCGAGCAGGTTGTCGTAGCGACCGCCCGACAGCACCGTTTCGCCGCTCCCCTCCAGATAACCGCGGAAAATGACGCCGGTGTAGTAGTTGTTGCGGTGCACCATACCGAGGTCGATCATCAGTTGTTCGCCGAGTCCGAGGCTCACCAGCGAACGATACAGCGACGAAAGGGATTCCAGCGCCGACAAGGCGGCGGCATTGGTGATCAACGGGCGCAGCGTGTCGAGCACCTCTTCCCCACCGAACAGACGGGGCAGCAGGCGAATGGCACGCACCGCATCCGACTCCTCCAGCGCGTCCAGGGCGGTATTGAGAGCCGCATAGTTCTTATTCTCGATCAGCACACGGATCGCTGCGCGGTCCTCCTCCGAAACGGACAACTCGGTGATAAGCGAATTGAACACGTCGGCGTGACCGATCTCCAGACGGAAATCACCGGCCGAGCAAGCCTTCATCGCCGAGGCCGCCAACGCGATCATCTCCAGATCCGCTTTGGCGCCGCCGGCGCCGAGCAGCTCGACGCCGACCTGAAATTCCTCGTCGCGATGACCGTACAAGCCGTGATTGAGCGTATACACGTTCTGAGCGTAATACAGCCGCACGGGAAAGGTTTCTCCGCGCAGACGGGTGGCAACCATACGGGCGATCGGGATGGTGTTGTCGGGGCGAGCAACCAGCAAGCGGCCGCGCGTGTCGGTCAGCTTATACAGTTCCTCCTCCGGCATCGCCGCCGAGGACGCCGCCACCGTACGGTAAAATTCCATACCGGCGGTCATCACTTCGGCAAAACCGCGACCGGAGAACAGATCGGTCAGTTTTTTCTCTACCTCGCGACGGGCGCGGCTCTCCTCAAAGAGAAGATCCTGCATCCCCGATGGAGTCGTAAAAATGGTTTGTTGCATACGTTCACCTGCTTTGGATTTACTTTAGCACGCTACTATGATAACACGATAAAATTGCGTTGTCAATAGCGCACAAGGGAAATATTTGTAAAATAAAGGGGTTTTAGGGGGATAAACGGGGCGGTTGGCGTGGGGCTCTGCAGATTTCTCTCCCTCCGTCACCTGCGGTGACACCTCCCTCGTCAGAGGGAGGCAAAGAGGTTAGCAAAGACGCTGTAGGGGCGGCAATCTGCCGCCCGTCTTTAACACCCCTCTCCGTCGGCTTCGCCGACACCTCTCCCCAAGGGGCGAGGCAAGGTTCGGTTGACGCGGGATTGGTGGTGATACCGTAGGGGCGAACTGCGTTCGCCCGTCTTTCTCTCCCTCCGTCACCTGCGGTGACACCTCCCTCGTCAGAGGGAGGCAAAGAGGTTGGCACAATTTCGCAAAGACGCCGTAGGGGCGGCAATCTGCCGCCCGTTTTAACGCCCCTCTCCGTCGGCTTCGCCGACACCTCTCCCCAAGGGGCGAGGCAAGGTTCG
>JAFOFS010000209.1 GCA_017387165.1 Clostridia bacterium | reverse complement strand
ATCGTCGACGGCACCTTTATCTTCAAAATGCTGCGTGCCGTCAAGTTCAATTACGATGTTGGCTTTCGCACAGTAAAAATCCAAGATGTAGTGATGAAACGTCTTTTGGCGATAGATCGGAATGGGGAGTGTTTTTAAAAAATCGTACCATAAGTGACGTTCTTCCTTTGTCATATTGCGGCGAAGAGCTTGTGCGTTTTTGGTTAGTTTCGGATTTCCGTAAAAACTCATAGTCCCCTCATCAGTCTCGCATACGCTCGACAGCTTCCCCCCAGAGGGGAAGCCTTGCTTACTTCAATTTACATATCCTGCTGTTCGTCGAGGGTGAGGCCGTAGGCAGGCATAAATTCCTTGAGGAACAGATCCACGGCAGGCAAGTGCATCTCGCGGAGCGATTGCTCGGTGGATTGGTGCGCCTTGAAAAATTCGCGGTTGCCGAGCTTGAGCTCCTCGGTGCATTTGATGAGCGCCGAGAGCTTATCGGCCGCTTTGACCAGGCGAGCCTCCATCGTGCCCGATTCCTGATGAAGCAGCGGATAATAGATCCCCTGCAGGTCGTCGGGGAGCATCGCCAGCAGACGATCGGCGGCGCCGTCCTCCACCTGCTTGTACGCTTCGCGAAGGGTTTGGCTGTGGTATTTGACCGGGGTGGGGAGATCGCCCGTAATGATCTCCGGCACGTCGTGATACAGCGCCAGCAGAACGCATTTATTGGCGTCCACCTGTCCCTCGAAGCGGGTGTTGGTCAGCACCGCCAACGCATGCGCCAGCACGGCGACCTCCTGCGTGTGTTCGCTGATATTTTCGGTGCTGGTGTTCCGCATCAGCGGCCAGCGGTGGATGTATTTCATACGGGAAAGCATAGCAAAAAAACTGTGTGCCATTGTCGTGTACCTCTTTTGTGAATTTCTGTTTTGATTATACCACAACCCGACAAATAAAAGCAACGGTTTTTTCCGCTTTGATTGACAAACGGCTGACAAAATAGTAGAATAAATAGGTATTCTGCTTGAAGGGGAGGAACGTCATGCCGCGTTGGAAACTGGCTGACCGCGAGCTTGTGTCGGACAAGCCGTTGGTGATGGGAATTTTGAATCTCACTCCCGACAGCTTTTCGGATGGCGGTCGCTTTGCCTCGCCTGAGCAGGCGATCGCGGCGGCGCTGGCGATGCAGGCGGACGGCGCGGATATTCTCGATATCGGCGGACAGTCCACCCGACCGGGACATACACCGCTTTCGGCGGAGGAGGAATGGGCGCGGCTGGCGCCGGTGCTGCCGACCCTTCGGCAGCGGCTGCGTTTGCCGCTTTCGATCGACACCTATCACCCGACGGTCGCCGAGCGGGCGACGGCGTTGGGGGTTGCGATCATCAACGACGTTTCCGGCAGCCTGCAAAACGGGATGACCGCCGTGGCGGCGGCGAGCGGCGCCGGTCTGGTGATGACCTGTCCGGAAGCCACCTGTGTGGCGGACGTGGCGGCGTATTTTCGTGCGGCGCTTGACCGCGCAGAGGCGGACGGAATGGACAGACGGCAGGTGTGTCTGGACGTCGGTATCGGCTTTGGCAAGACCCGTGAGCTGGATCGCGAGCTGATCGTGCAGTTGCCTCTGCTGCGACGGGAATTTGCGGAGCAATGCTTGCTGGTCGGCGCCTCCCGTAAACGGGTGATCGCCGCTTTCGGCGGCGAT
>JAFOFS010000208.1 GCA_017387165.1 Clostridia bacterium | reverse complement strand
AGGTGGTTTCCGCTCTGAACGGCGTGCTTGCTGGTCGGCGTTTGGTCAGCTACACGGGGATTTGGCGCAAGGCGCGTCTTGCGCTGAAGCAGCGCGACCCGGATGATGATCTCGAACACGATGACGTCCGCGACGTCTGCGGCTGCGGTGCTGCTCTGATGGATGCTGTCCTCAGGTGGGATGGTTTGCAGTACAACGATATTCCGTAGCCCCATGCGGTCCCTTGAGCAGAGGCCCGTAAGCCCCATGGCCATCTGATGCGGTCGACATAGCCACCGCGTAGCGGCTTGCCGTTGACATGCAAGGCTCTCGCATGGTATAATGTCAACCCGACGCGGCGGTATAAATGATCTGGCGGTCCCCGTCGCGTCGGCGGGAACTGGGCACCATGCGAGAGACGCATGTCAGACGGTGGCGGTCAATGATCCTCTCTGGATCGTTGGCCGCTTTTTTCGTGATGATATCGCCCTTTTTATCGATTCCGCTCACGCGGGGTTTCAGGGAACGGTTTCGCTTTTTTCGCTCCGCTGTCGCGTCGCCTATTGAAAAAAAGCGAAACCGATTATATCCGCTCACGCGGGGTTTCAGGGTGTTTTTTCAGTTCCGCCACTCGGCTTCCGCCTTCGTGCGGACCTGAAAAAGCGGTAGGTCCGCCCTCCGGCGGACCCTTTTATTATAAGGGCGGCGTCCGTTGTCCGCCGCCCTTGGGCACCGGGGTGACGTGCCGTTGCCGCATCGTGACAAGCTGCGGGCGCTCCGCGGTCAACCTCCGCAGGCGGCGCCGACCTTCGTCCGGCTGCCGCCCTGCTCCGTCTGACTCCGCGGCCACCTTCGGCGGCCGCCGCTCCGCGCCCTCCGCTGACCGTCACTTCTGCGGCAACGGCAGAACACGACGGGGGACCGGGGAACGGGGGAACGGGGGAACGGGTGATCAAGGGGGTTCACACAGGACTGCGTCCACGTGTGAACCCCCCTTACCCTATTATGGGAGAAGACTCACCGGGACTGTCAAGGGCTGGCCTGCGGCCATCCGTTTCACGGTGGCCTGCGGCCACCCTTGACAGCCCTTCCCTTCGTTTCAAAAAACACCGAAAAACTGCAAGTAATGTGGAAAAACATGTGGAAAATGAGAACAAGTGTTCGTTTTTCGTCGAAAAATGTCCGTCTGCGGATTAAACTGATGTTGCTTTTGTCCCACTTCTGGGTTATAATGAACACATAAAAACGAACGCATGTTCGGTTTGGAGGTGTCTTTATGGAAACTCTGGAGCTGATCGGCACCCGCATTCCAGCGCATATCGTGGCCGACTGGATTGCTTATTGTACCGCGCGCAAGCTCACCCAGTCCGAAGTGATCCGGCGTGCCATCTCGCAATTCATCGAGCGGGATGAAACGGCGTCTGATGCTGAGCTGGTCGTTGCTGCCACCATCGCAGACGGCGCACGCACTTACTCTCTGCGCTCTGACGGTGAGGATTTTCCGCGCCCTCGCCGCTGGCGTGGCTCTCTCGCGTGACCTCGTTTCCCTTCCCCTTGATACAATAGAAACAACTGTGCAGGAATGAAAAAAATGGACAAAAAAAGGGTTGCTCCCGACGCTGTGCTGTGCTACAATAAGTGTGCAGACCATCATACCACAGACAGGGGGAACAACCGATTGCTCGATAATTTTATCACAGCCAAGCCCGTCCGTCAATACGTTCGGGCGAAGGGCATCAATGTGGCCCTTGCCGAGTCGCTGCGGCGGCTCGGTGATCGGAGGTGGACCAACGTGGCCAATTGCTCACAGGCTCTAGGAGTCAAATACTGCCCGACGTGCGGCATCCAGCATGTCGAAGTGTCGTGGTGCTGCCGCCACCGGCTCTGCAGCGTTTGCGCTCTGCGCAGGAGCCGCAAAACGGGCCGTCAGGCGCTCGATGCATTTCAGCACATGCAGGATCAGGGCCAGCTCGAAGGTGCGTCGCTCTGGCTGCTGACGCTGACCCAGCGCAATGTTGCGGCGGATGATCTCGGCGCAGAGCTGGACAAGCTCCTTTCGGCTCTCAAGTCGATCCGCCACACGGCGTATGCGCGTGATTTTCTGATCGGCTCCGCGCGGAATATCGAAGTGACCTACAATCATGTCAGAAAAACCTATCATCCCCATGTGCATCTGATAATCATCCTCTCGCCCGATGCTCCTGGGGAAATGAAGAACTTCCTCTACTGGCGCGACCTGTGGCGGCGGCTGATGCATCTCGACTATGACCCCATCTGCGACCTTCGGTCCATTGAGGATCAGGAAGGCGCAATCTGTGAAGTCAGCAAATACTGTATCAAGCCCTCGTCGATTTTCGGCTTGCAGTTGCCGCCTGCCCATCTGGATCAGGTGGTTTCCGCTCTGAACGGCGTGCTTGCTGGTCGGCGTTTGGTCAGCTACACGGGGATTTGGCGCAAGGCGCGTCTTGCGCTGAAGCAGCGCGACCCGGATGATGATCTCGAACACGATGACGCCCGCGACGTCTGCGGCTGCGGTGCTGCTCTGATGGATGCTGTCCT
>JAFOFS010000018.1 GCA_017387165.1 Clostridia bacterium | reverse complement strand
TGACCGACGATCGCATTCTTGGCCATAATGGTATCCTCCTTAAAAATCAAGACGAAGGCCGCAGAAAACCTTTCTGCGGCCCCTGTGTCAATTACAGTGTGATGGAGGGGCGAGCCCAGCCACTACTGATTTTTGCGATCTCCGCTTTGGTCGCCAGACCGCTCGTCGCATCGGCACTGCCGAGCGAAACAGCGGCGGCCGCCGAAGCAAATTCCAGCACCTCACGGTCGGAAGCGCCTTCGTACAGTGCGATGAGGGAGGCGGCGCAGAACGCATCGCCCGCACCCGTCGAGCCCTGCACGTATTCGGCGGGAACGGTGAGCGAGGCGACGACAGTGAACCCATCGTCCGACAGACACACGGCGCAATCGCGCTTGTGAATGATGACCTTCTCCTTCACGCCGAGCTCACGCAGCTTCTCCGCAATCGCACGAAGATTTTCGTTCTCGGGAGCCATGCCTGCGAGGGCACCCGCTTCGATCTCATTGATGATGAGATAATCGGTGTACGGCAGGCAAGGGAGCACCAGCGAATACCGATCGGAGTTTTCGCTGACGAGGTCAATGGAGGTTTTGATGCCACGTTTTTTGGCTTCCTTCAGGATCGCCAGACCGTCACCGTCGTCCACTTTCTTCAAAAGCAGGAAGTAACCGAGGTGCAGAATATCCGCCTGCAAGGCATCAAAATCAATGTCGTCAACACCGAATTCGGCCGAAGCGCCGGCGTAGGTGAAGAACGTACGCTGACCGCCGGCAATGCTCATCACATCCGTAAAGCTGGTCTGTTCGCCGCAGGTCACGAGACCGTCGCAATCCACACCGTTTTCGGTGAGAACGCTTGAAACCAGCTTGCCGTCGGCATCGTTGCCGATCTTACCGATGGCAAAGACGGGGAGCGTGGGATCCATACGGCGCATATCCACTGCGACGTTCGGCACGCAACCGCCGACAGCCTTTTCGATGCCGCGGATCTGCGTCAGCTCGCCGCAGGCGGGGTACGCCGCGATCTCACAGATGGTATCGACCAATACGGTGCCCGCGACGGCGATGCCGCCGCGGGTGGTTTTCTCCGTACTCATTAGTTGCACTCCGCCTCGAGCGGACCGGCCAGCTCTTTCAGGAAGAACAGCTTACCGGCGAGCGTGGGAATGTAGGTGGAGGTGATCCACGGGGTCTTTTCATGGCGCAGCGTCATCCACAGCGACAGACCCTGCCACTGCATGCCACGACCCAGCGTACCGTCGGCACCGCCGATGGCGTAGTCCGCCTTCAGGAAGATGCCGGGGCCGATGGTGTTCGCACGGCAGGGCACCAGAGGCGTGCGGGACTTGAAGCTGGTCAGCGCGTTCTGCTCGATGGTCAACGGGTGCAGCTGTGCGCCGATGCGGTAGGGCTGCTTCTTCCACTCTTCGACGGAATCAAACTCAGCGGCGAAGTGGGGCTCCCAGAAGGCGATGTGGCACATACGGCCGATACCGTATACCAACACCAATTTGGCGCCTTCGGCTTTGAGAGCCGCAATCTTTTCAGGATAGGTGGGCAAGTTTTCTTTGGTGGCGAAGTTGCG
>JAFOFS010000207.1 GCA_017387165.1 Clostridia bacterium | reverse complement strand
TCTGCCGCCCGTTAAAGACGGCACACCATAAAAAAAGACGGACAGGGTATTCTGTCCGTCTTAAACGATTTCCAAATTTTCCACGCCATGCTTGAGAATAAGATTGATCAACTCGTTTCGGGAGTGGTTGCTTTCTGCAGCCGCCTTATCCAAGGCATTCAAGGTCTCCTCACGCAAACGAACGGTGATCACTTTCGTTCCGTCTTCCCCGCGTTTTTTGATCTTTAAGGGTTCGCCACTCATACTATCACCTCACATTGCTATTATATATTGACAACCGGCGGCAAAATATATTACAATGTGATATGTAAGTGTATTACATTTGAGCGGCGATCTTTCTTGCCTTCCAAGGGGCGAGGCAAGGGCGGTTGGCGTGGGGTCATAAAGAATTTGCTTCATAAAAAATGACCTCGTCGAATACTTGACGAGGTCAGCGTTTTTCAAATTCTTTGCCGGTGATCAAATAGTTGATGGATACATTAAAATAGTCGGACAGAGCGACCAGCATCGCCAGCGACGGCTCCCGTTTTCCGTTTTCATAATACGAAAGCGATTCCCGCGAAATGTGCAGATCCATTGCCACTTTTTGTTGATTCAAATTACGCTTTTTGCGCATTTCTTTCAGTCCAATCATAGCATCACCCTTGCTATTATTGTAACCGTATGTTACAATAATTTCGTAACAGTTTGTTACGACAAAAGGGAAATTCCGATCGGAAAAACAAAAACTCCCGAGCGCCAACGGCGTTCGGGAGTCTGGAGCTACTGATCCGATTCGAACGGACGACCTGCTCATTACGAGTGAGCTGCTCTACCTGCTGAGCCACAGTAGCATATTCGCTGCGTATCGATTATAGCAAAAGTTTTCCCTTTCGTCAAGACTTTTTCTCGGAAAGTCGGCTGTTTTTTTCGAGAGCACATATTTGGTGAAGATACTGCACATATTCTCGTTATCGGGAGGCGGTCGTGCTATAATAAAGCAAATCAACGAGAAAGCAGAGGGGGGAGACGGATGCAAAACGAGAAAAAATCGTTCTCGCAGGTGTTTGCGGATCGCTTGCGCTTGCTGCGCGAGGCGCAGGGCTGGTCGCAGCAGAATATGGCCGACGCCTTAAACGTCTGCCGTTCCACCTACACCCGTTACGAAAACGCTTCCTCCTCCCCGTCGCTGGAGTTGACCCAGCGCATCGCCCGGCTGCTGAACGCCGATATCCGTTTCCTGTTCCAATTGCCGACCGACGAGGCGCCGTTGGTGGCGTCGGGAGACGGCGGAACGGAGTTTGCGGCAGAGATGTCAGGCGAGGAACGGCAGATGCTGTTGTGCTACCGTTCGCTTGACAAAAACGAAAAGAAGCGGCTGTTTGAGGAGCTTCTCGCGCATACGTTGGAAAAGCTTCCGTCCGAAGAAGATTTTTAAGAGAGCAGGATTTCCTGCTCTTTTTTCTTTATAAGAAATTGACAAGGGCGGAAAAATGGGGTATAGTATATAGAAGTATAAGGGAAAGTTTGCACTATAGAGAACAGAGAGGATTTATACGGTGTTTATCGATAAAGCAAAAATTTACGTCAAGGCCGGCAACGGCGGCGACGGCGCGGTTTCCTTCTACCGCGAGAAATATATGCCGGCAGGCGGACCGGACGGCGGTGACGGCGGTCACGGCGGCGACGTGGTCTTCGTTGTGGATACCGGCATCAACACGCTGGCGGATTTCCGCTACAAGCGCAAGTATCTTGCCGCCCGCGGCGAAAACGGACGCAGCAAGCGCTGCAGCGGTCGTCACGGCGACAACTGCGAGGTACGGGTGCCGAAAGGCACGCTGGTGTACGACAACAAGACCGGTCGCCTGATGGCCGATCTGTCCTCGGCCGAGCGTGTGGTCATCGCCCATGGCGGTCGAGGCGGCTGGGGCAACCAGCACTTTGCCACCCCGACGCGTCAGGCTCCCCGCTTTGCCAAGCCGGGCATCCCGGGCGAGGAATTTGAGCTGCGGCTGGAACTGAAGCTGTTGGCAGACGTCGGTCTGATCGGTTATCCGAACGTCGGCAAGTCCTCCCTCATCTCGGTGGTGAGCGAGGCCAAGCCGGAGATCGCCAACTACCATTTCACCACCCGTTTGCCGGTGTTGGGTGTCGTTCGCGTAGCGGAGGGTGCCTCCTTCGTGATGGCGGATATCCCCGGCGTTATCGAAGGCGCCGGCGTCGGTGTCGGTCTGGGCTTTGAATTCCTGCGGCACGTCGAGCGTTGCCGTATGCTGGTGCACGTCGTGGACGTGTCGGGCAGCGAGGGACGCGATCCGATCACCGATTTCGACACCATCAACCACGAGCTGGAGGTGTTTAACCCGGCGTTGGCGGAGCTGCCGATGGTGGTAGCCGGCAACAAGGCGGATCTGGCGACCGACGAACAGCTGGCGGCTTTCCGCGCCGAGATGGAAAAACGCGGTCTGCCGTACTTTGAGCTGATGGCAGCCATCGCGCAGGGGACCGACGATCTGGTCAAATATCTGGCGCGTCGCCTGCCGGAGCTGCCGCCCATCAAGGAATACGAGCCGGAGCCGATCGCGATGGCGGATATCGAGGCGTTGGAGGATCGCTCGGTCAAGGTCAACAACCAGGGCGGCGTCTTCTTCGTGGAAGCGGATTGGCTGCTCAACACCATGCGCACCATCGACCTGCAGGACTACGACGGCCTGCAATACTTCCAGCGACTGCTGTCCCGTGCCGGCATCATCGACGCGCTGGTCGAGGCAGGCGTGCAGGAGGGCGACACGGTCAGTATGTACGACTTTGAATTTGATTTTGTTTATTAAGAGGAACACACGATGCGTTTATATCCCGCAAAAGTGGATACCCACGGTCTTTCCCCCATCACGATGGCGTTCGTCGGGGACGGCGTGTACGAGTTGATGGTGCGCGAGTATCTTGCCGCCGAGGCGAATCGCCCGACCGGCACCCTGCACAAGATGGCGGTTTCCCGCGTCTGTGCGCCGGCGCAGGCGGCGGCGTTTGAAAAAATTCAGCCGCTGCTGACCGAGGAGGAACTCGCCATCTTCAAACGGGGGCGCAACGCCCACACCGCACGCGGCGGTGCCGATTACCACCGCGCCACCGGCTTTGAAACGCTGTGGGGGTGGCTGTACTTAAACGACCGTGACGAGCGGTTGCGTGAGTTGTTTGCTGTCATTATGAGCGGTAACCCCGCCGAAAAATAAAGAGAGGTGCTTTCAAAATGGATAAGCTGCTGAAATTACTGGACACCAACGCCCGTCTGTCCAACGCGGAGCTCGCGGTCATGGCGGGTATGACGGAGGATGCCGTCGCCGCACAGATCGCCGCATGGGAGAAAAACGGCGTGATTCGCGCCTATAAAGCGCTGGTCGATTGGGATCGCACCGATCGCGAATACGTGACCGCCATCATCGAGCTGCGTGTCACCCCGAAGCGTGACGCCGGCTTTGAAGCGATTGCCGAGACCATCGCGTCCTGGGACGAGGTGGAATCGATCTACCTGATGTCCGGCGGCTACGACTTCTCCATCGTCGTAACCGGTCGCACCTTCAAGGAAGTGGCGATGTTTGTTGCCAACCGTCTGTCTACGCTGGATTCGGTGGTGTCCACCGCCACCCACTTCGTGCTGCGCCGCTATAAGGAGAAAAACGTCCTGTACGCGGTGGAGAAGAAGGACGAGAGAGAGGGCTTTTGATGGATTATGAGCGCTTATTGAATCCGAAGCTGGTGGCGGCGCCGCCGTCCGGCATTCGTCGCTTTTTCGATATGGCGGCGGAGCTGGAGGACGTCATTGCGCTGACCATCGGTGAGCCGGATTTTTCCACCCCCTGGCACATCCGCCAGGCGGGTATTCAGACGCTGGAAAAGGGCAAGACCTGGTACTCCCCCAACGCCGGCTTTGTCCAGCTGCGTCAATCGATCGCCCACTACCTGTCCCGACGCTTTTCGCTGACCTACGATCCGCTGCACGAGGTGGTGGTGACGGTCGGCGGCAGCGAAGCGATCGATCTGGTCTTCCGCACGGTGGTGCAGGAGGGAGATGAGGTGCTGGTTCCCAGCCCGAGCTTCGTCTGCTACCGTCCGCTTGCCGAGCTGGCCGGCGGCGTTGCGGTGCCGTTGGTCACCCGCGCAGAGGACGACTTCCGCCTGACCGCCGAAGCGCTCAAGGCGGCGATCACCCCGAAAACCAAGCTGCTGGTGCTGCCGTTTCCCAACAATCCGACCGGCGCGGTGATGCGTCGCGAGCATCTGGAGGAGATCGCGGAGGTGCTGCGCGGCACCGATGTTTTGGTGCTGGCCGACGAGATCTACGCCGAGCTGACCTACGGCGACGAGTCGCACGTCAGCTTCGCCTCCCTCCCCGATATGTGGGAGCGTACCATTCTGGTCAGCGGCTTCTCCAAGGCGTACGCCATGACCGGCTGGCGCCTCGGCTACTGCTGCGGACCGCAGCCGATCATTCAGCAGCTGCTCAAGCTGCACCAGTACGGCATTATGAGCGCCCCGACCACCGCGCAGTACGCGGCCATTGAGGCGCTGGACAACGGCGACGAGGACGTCGCGACCATGCGTGCGGAATACGACGCCCGTCGTCGTCTGATCGTGGACGGCTTCCGCAAGCTCGGTATGCCCTGCTTTGAGCCGGAGGGCGCGTTTTATTGCTTCCCGTCGGTGGAGATCACCGGTCTGACGTCGGAGGAATTCTGCCGCCGTCTGCTGCAGGAAAAGCACGTCGCGGTGGTGCCGGGAACGGCATTCGGCGAATGCGGCGAGGGCTTTATCCGCGTGTCCTATTGCTATTCGGTCAAGCACATCCGAGAAGCGCTTAAGCGCATCGGTGAATTTTTGGAGGAATGGAAATGAGCGACGATCACAGTCAGCCTTTCGCGCTGGACGCCCCGGCCAAGATCAATCTGACACTGGATATGGTCGGACGCCGGGCAGACGGCTATCATTTGCTTCGTTCGGTGATGCAGACGGTGGATCTGTGCGATACGGTGACCCTTATGCGCGGAGGCGAAGGCATCCGTCTGACCCTGTCGGACGACACCCTCCCGGCCGATGAACGCAACACCGCGTGGAAGGCCGCCGCGCTGTTTTACGAAGCGACCGAGCTGCCGCCGTCGGTCGATATTCTCATTGAAAAACGCATTCCCCAGCAGGCCGGCCTGGCCGGCGGCTCGACCGACGCCGCCGCCGTGCTGCGCGGTCTGAACGAGCTGTACGATTATCCGTTGACCGATGCGGTGCTGTTGATGCTGGCCGAAAAAATCGGCGCAGACGTGCCGTTTTGCTTGGTCGGCGGCACCTGTATGTGCGAGGGCATCGGCGAAAAGCTCACGCCGCTGAACGATCTGCCGCCCGTGTGGCTGGTGATCGTGAAGCCGCCGGTCGGCGTATCGACCGGCGCGGCGTATGCGGCGGTCGATTCCCAAAACCTCCCCCTACATACGGAGCAGGAGGAGCGGCTGCTGGCCGGCTTGGCAGGCGGCGACGCCGCGGCGGTAGCAGGCAATCTGTTCAACGTGTTTGACGAGGCGCTGGTTCTCCCCGAAACGGGTGAGATCAAGGCGGCGATGGCGCCGTACGCGCCGCTCGGTCACGTGATGACCGGTAGCGGCTCGGCGGTGTTCGGTTTCTTCGAGAAGGAGGAACAGGCGATCGCCTGCGCCGAAGCGCTGGAGACGGAGCACGAATGGGAAACCTTCGTCTGCCGTCCGACCCGCGCCTTTCCTAAAAACTAACCCCCATTCCCCACCGCCGGGTGGGGAATCGATATGCGCTTGTAGCTCAGCAGGATAGAGCGTCCGCCTCCTAAGCGGAAGGTCGGGGATTCGAATTCCTTCAAGCGCGCCAAATAACGCCGAAGACATTGATTTTCAAAGGTTTTCGGC
>JAFOFS010000206.1 GCA_017387165.1 Clostridia bacterium | reverse complement strand
CCAGCTCGTTCGATTCACCGAAACGTCCCATCGGCGTCGCCGCGAGGATTTTGCCGGTGCGTGCGGTCGGGGTGCCGTCCTCGTTGAAGAGCAGCTTGGCGTTCTGCTTGGTGGAGAAGAAACCGGGAGCGATGGCGTTGACGCGGATGCCCACTCTGGAGAAGTGCACCGCCAGCCACTGGGTGAAGTTGGAAATTGCCGCTTTCGCACCCGAATACGCCGGAATTTTAGTCAGCGGCGTATAGGCGTTCATCGAGGAGATGTTGAGGATGTTGCAACCCTCGCGTCCCACCATCTGACGGGCAAACGCCTGGGTCGGCAGCAGCGTGCCGAGGAAGTTGAGGTTAAACACGAAACCGACACCGCCGGCGTCCAGATCAAAGAAACTTTTGGTTTCGGCATCGATGTCCCCGAGCTCGAAATATTCCTTGTCGGTGGTAGCCTTCGGGTTGTTGCCGCCGGCGCCGTTGATCAGAATATCGCAGTTGCCGAGGTCTGCGGCAACCTGATCGGCCACCGCATAGCAGATGTCCTTGTCCAGCACGTTGCAGGCATACGCCTTCGCGATGCCGCCCTCTGCGACGATCTCGTCCGCATAGGCCTTTGCGGCTTCTTCGTTCAGATCCAACAGGGCAACTTTGGCGCCGGCACGGGCCAGCACCTTGGCGAAGTGACTGCACAGCACGCCGCCTGCGCCGGTCACCACTGCGACCTTACCGCTCAGATCGGTACTCAAAACATTCGCTTGCATATCAGCATCCTCCTTTTGCTTTCTCACAGGCCTCAAACAGACCGTTGATGTAGGTCGCGCCGAGGGCACGGTCGAACAGACCGTAGCCGGGCTTGCCGCTCTCGCCCCAGATCATACGACCGTGGTCGGGACGGACGTAACCGTCGAAGCCGTTGTCCACCAACGCTTTGACGATGTCGTAAACGTCCAGCGAGCCGCAGGAGGAGAGATGCGCCCGTTCTTCAAACGAGCCGTCCTCCATAATTTTGACGTTGCGGATGTGCATAAACGCAATGCGATCCATCGCCGCATACTTGCGGATCATCGCCGGGATATCGTTCGCTGCCGCGCAGCCGAGCGAGCCGGTGCAGAGGCACAGGCTGTTGGCCGGGCTGTCCACCAGCGCGAGGAAACGGTCGAGATTCTTTTCGCAGGTGATGATACGGGGGAGACCGAAGATGGGATACGGCGGGTCATCGGGATGGATGGCCATACGCACGCCGCATTCCTCCGCGACGGGGATGACCTTCTTGAGGAACCGCTCCAGGTTGCTCCACAGACCCTCTTCGCCTAGCTCGCCGTAAGCGGCGATCAACTCGCGAACCTCCTCCTGCGTATAGCTGGAATCCCAGCCCGGCAGATGGATGTCGTCCTTGAGCGGATCGAGACCCTTCATCTGCTCCCAGTACATCACCAGACTGGTGGAGCCGTCGGGAGCTTTTTTGTCCAGCTGCGTACGGGTCCAGTCGAATACCGGCATAAAGTTGTAGGTCACACACTTGACACCGTACTTCGCGCAGCGACGGATGTTTTCGCAGTACACGTCCAACAGCTTTTCGACGTCGCCGCGACCGAGCTTGATATCCTCGCAGACCGGAATGGATTCCACTACGTCAAACACCAGACCGTGCGCGTCGCACTCCGCCTTCATCTTCGCCAGCGATTCCTCCGGCCAGACTTCGCCCGGCTTGACGTCGTACACCGCCGAAACGATGGAACGCATCCCGGGAATTTGGGAGATGTATTCCAGCGAGATGGGGTCGCTTTCTCCGTACCAACGGAAAGACATTTTCATATTCATCTGCTTACTCCTCCAATCGGAAATAACGGACGGCGTTGCGGTAGCAGATATCCTGCACCAGACCGCCCAAAGTCTTCATATCGCGGGGGTATTCGCCGTTTTCTACCCAACGTCCGAACAGGTCGCACAAAATGCGGCGGAAATATTCGTGACGGGTGTAGCTGAGGAAACTGCGGGAATCGGTCAGCATACCGATGAAATTGCCCAGCACGCCGAGATTGGCGAGGGAGGTCATCTGCTGCTGCATCCCGACCTTGTTATCGTTGAACCACCAGCCGCTGCCGTGCTGCAGCTTGCCGGCGCATTCGGCGCCTTGGAAGCAGCCGATCAGCGTGCCGATAAACTCGTTGTCGTTCGGATCGAGGCTGTACAAAACGGTACGGGGGAGCTGGTCACGGCTGTTCAGGTGATCCAGCAGCTTGGCCAGCGCAGCGCTGCCGTTGTACGGCCCGATGCAATCGAAGCCGGTATCCGGACCGAGCTTTTCGAACATGGCGGTGTTGTTGTTACGCAGACAGTTGTAATGCAGCTGCATCACCCAGCCGTAACGATGGTACTCGGCGGCGCAGAACAGCAGCAACGCGGTTTTCAGCGCATCCGCTTCCTCATCGCTGACCGCTTCTCCGCGCAGTCCCTTGGCCATGATGCCGTCGAGCTCGCCGTCGCTTGCAGGACGGTAAACGGTGCGGTCGAGACCGTGATCGCTGGCCTTGCAGCCGTGCGCATCAAAGAACTTGATGCGGCGCGCCAGCGCTTCCTTCAAGGAGGCCAGATCGGTGATCGCCACGCCTGCCACCTCCGCCAGCGTGCGGACGTAGGCAAGCCAACCGGCTTTGTCGATATTGAGCGCTTTGTCGGGGCGGAAGGAGGGGGCAACCACCGTTTTCATGGTGTCGTCGGCCGCCAGCTTCTCGTGCCACTCCAGCGAATCGATCGGATCGTCGGTGGTGCCGATAAACGCCACGTTGCTGCGAGCGATCAGACCACGGACGCCCATATCCGCCTGCCGCAACTTTTCGGAGGTCAGCTGCCAGACCGCCTCGGCGGTCTCGCCGTTCAAGACGCCTTCGTAACCGAAATAGGTTTTCAGCTCCAGATGACACCAGTGGTACATCGGATTGCCGATGACGCGAGGGAGCGCTTCTGCGAATTTCTGGAATTTCTCACGGTCGGTGGCGTCGCCGGTGATGTACCGCTCGTCCACTCCGTTGGAACGCATAATGCGCCACTTGTAATGGTCACCTCCGAGCCACACTTGTGTGATGTTCTCAAAGTGCCGATCTTCGTACATTTCTTTCGGACTGACGTGGCAATGATAATCCACGATCGGCTGGCTCGCCGCATAGTCGTGGTACAGCCGCTGCGCCGTTTCGTTCGAAAGCAGGAAATTCTCGGTCATAAATTCGATCATAGCAGTCGCTCCTTTCATGTCTTTAGTATAACATAAACTTTTTACAATGATAAGTGCATTTTTTGTTTGACATATTGCAAATATTGCGGTAATATAGAATTAAGGTATCTTTTTAAGGGGGATTATCGTATGCGAGAACGCGCCCAAAATTTCGACCCGCGCCAGACGATGCGTCGTTCGGGATTTGAAGTGTTTCACTATCGCGAACCAAAACCCGACGGGGTGGAGGTTCACCATCACGATTTTTATGAGATCTATTTTTTGCTGGACGGAACGGTGTCCTATTGGATCGAGGGACAGCTCCAGCACGTCAAGCCGGGAGAATTGCTGCTGATCAATCCGATGGTGCTGCATCGTCCCGTCGTGTCCTCCGAAAGCAACCTGTACGAACGGATCGTGCTGTGGGTGGATAAGGATTATCTGCGCGATCTTTCGTCGGACGGAGCGGATCTGACCGCCTGCTTCGGTGGCGGCAACACGCTGCTGCTGAAGCCGCCGTCGGGGCAACGGGCGGAACTATCGGCGTTGCTGTCGCTGCTGGTGCGGGAAAGCTACGCAGGCGATTGGGGCGCCGAACGCTGTGCGGCCGGGGTGTTTTTGCAGTTTATGGTTCAGCTCAACCGCCTGGCGCGTAACGCCGACAGCGAACGCGACCGCCGCGAGGACGCCTCTCCGCTGGTGTCGCAGGTGCTGACCTACATCGACGAGCATTACAGCGAGGATCTGTCGCTCGAAAATCTTGCCGGTCGCTTTTACGTCAGCAAATACCACTTGTCCCACGCGTTCAGCCGCGAGGTCGGCACCGGCTTATACCGCTATATTCTGCTCAAACGTCTGCTGACCGCCCACCGCCTGCTGGGGGAGGGAGTCCCTGCCGGTGAGGTCTGCTCTCGTTGCGGCTTCCGCGATTACACCAATTTCTATCGCGCATTCAAAGCGGAATACGGGGTCAGCCCCCGCACGTTATTTGATCGCTGAAAACGCGACAAAACGATTGCAAATCCCAATGGATGATGATATAATTAAAACAAGGAAAAAGGGGGAGACTATATGAAATTGTTTGCTAAAGCCGAATGGATTTTTGCCGACGGAATTGACGGAGAGATCCGTGATCGTTATTTTTGCTATAAGTCAACGCTGACCGCCGAAAGCGGTTTGGCGACGCTGTTTATCAGCGCCCACTCCAACTATGCGGTGTACGTCAACGGCCGTTTTGTCAACTACGGTCAGTACGACGGATACGAAAACTATCAGGTGTATGACGAGCTGGATCTGGCCCCGTATTTGGAAAAAGGGGAGAACGAGCTGCTTGTCTGCCAGTACGTTCAGGGAGAGGCTACCTCTCGCTGCCCGTCGCTCATTCCCGGCGTCATCTTTGAGGCGTGGGACGGCGATACGCTGCTGCTTGCCAGCTCACCGGAAATCCTCTCGGGTGAGGATTGCCGCTACGCCGGCAACGGCGAATTCCTGACCGTCCAGATCGGCTTTAATTTCTGTTACGATGCGACCGCGCCGTCGCCGTCGTTTGCGCCCTCGATTCTTGCCGGTAAAGCGAAAAATCTGTATCCGCGCCCCATTGAAAAGCAAACGATCGGCGCTCCGAAATACGGAAAAATCGTGGCGCAGGGCGTCTTTTTGGAAAACGATCCCTCGCTTCCCAAGAGCAAGCGTATGCAGACGGCGTATTTGTCCGCTTGCCGCCGCAACGAGCTATGCAAGGACGACGCCTTTACATTTGAAATTCCCGAAGACCGCCGCGCAGACGGTGTGTATGCGGTGTTGGATCTCGGCGGAGAAACCAACGGTCTGCTGACCTTCTCGGTGGACGTCCCCGAGGAAACCGAAATTCTCATCGGCATTGGCGAGCACCTCGACGATCTGCGCGTCCGCAGCTATGTCGGCCATCGCAATTTCGCCTTCCGCTATCAAGCAAAGGCCGGACACAACGAGTTTTTCCATCCGTTCCAGCGCTACGGCCTTCGCTACCTGCAGATGCATATTTACAGCAAGAAGGGCACGCTGCACAGCGCCGGCGTTTATCCGACCGACTATCCGCTGACCTACCTGCCCAACCCGATGACCGATCGTTTCCACCGCCGTATCTGGGAGGTGGGCTGCAAGACGTTGCAGCACTGTATGCACGAGCATTACGAGGATTGCCCGTGGCGCGAGCAGTCGCTCTACGCGATGGACAGCCGTGTGCAGATCCTCTGCGGCTACTATGCCTTCGGTGAATATCGCTTCCCGCGCGCGGCGCTGGCCTTGATGCAAGGCTCTCTGCGCGAGGATAACCTCCTGGAGCTTTGCCCTCCGGGAAAAGTGCCTGTAAATATCCCTGCCTTTACAGCCGTATACGTCCGCGAGGTTTTGGAGTACACCCAATTCTCGGGCGATAAGACGCTTGCGGGGGAGGTTTTGGGAACTCTCCGCACGATTTGTGACGGGTTTATTTCCCGTATTGACGAGAGTGGCTTGCTTCCGCTGTACACCGGCAACTGGGCGTGGAATTTCTATGAGTGGCAGCCGGGCCTGTCCGGTACGGCAGGCAACGACAAGCACCTGTACGAAAGTCCGCTTTGCGCGTTTGTTTCGGATGCGTTGCGCTGCTATGCGGAAATTCTGCGTATTCTCGGTGAAACGGGCGCTGAGCGCTACGACGCGGCAGCCAAAACGCTTGCCGAGGCAACCCACCGCGCGTTTTACGATGCCGCCTCGGGCGGTTACCTCACTCGCCTGGGGGACGAGAAGCCGCGCCACGCGCTGACGCAGGCGATGATGCTGTTTACGGATGCCGTGCCTGCCGAGCTGGCAGACGGTGTGGCGACGCTGTTGACCGATGGCGATCTCATTCCGTGCTCGGTCAGTATGACCATCTATGCCTACGAGGCATTGCTGCGCCACAGCGACCGCTACCGTGACTTCGTGGTGGAGGATATCGACCGTGTGTGGGGCAAGATGCTTGCCGCCGGCGCCGATACCTTTTGGGAAACGGAGCTCGGCGCGGATGACTTCGAATTCGGCGGCAGCCTTTGCCATGGCTGGTCGGCGGTACCGATTTACATTTTCAGCCATTATCATCTTCCCGATAAGGAGTAAGAAATGACGATCCGACAATACATTGAGGAAAATCTTCCCAAGACCATTCGGTATATGCCGCAGGACGAGCCGCCTCGCTTCGGCTTACCGTATCCGTTTATCGTGCCGTGCGCGAAAGACGCGTTTCAAGAAATGTATTACTGGGACAGTTATTTTACCAATGCCGGTCTGATTGCGATCGGCGAATCGCAACAGGCGAAATATAACGTGGACAATCTGCTGTCGCTGCTCGACCGCTTCGGCTTCGTCTTAAACGGCAGCCACGCGAGCTATCTGTACAATTCCCAACCGCCGTTTCTCTCGCTGATGATGCGTGAGGTGTACGAGGTGTTTCCCAACCGTGAATGGCTGGGGGAGTCCTATCCCAAGCTGCAAAAGGAATACGACTTCTGGACGACGCGTCGCCTGTGCGATTGTGGCCTCTACCGCTACGATTGCGAGCCGCTTCCGGATGACCAAATTACGGGAACGGCGGAGGCGTTGGTTTCCCGTTTGGGTTACCGCCCCGAAGGCGTGACCGATCGGGAACTGGCGCGAGGTCTGCGTTCTTTCGGCGAAAGCGGTTGGGATTGCACGCCGCGTTTCACTTACGACGTATACAACTATGCGCCGGCTGACCTCAACAGCTTGCTGTACGCGATGACCGATAACCTCGCCTTCTTCGCGTCGGAGCTCGGTCTGACCGCTGAGGCGACCGCCTGGCAAGCAAAACGCGACGCTCACGCCGCCCGTATGAGAGAACTGCTGAAAAACGAAAACGGCGTGTTTATGGACTACTATACGAAAAACCGTACCCGCGGAGCCGTCCACAGCGCTGCCTGCTTCTATCCGCTGTACGTCGGCATGGCGACCGCCGAGGAAGCGGCCGCCGCCGTTTCGGAGGTGCTGCCCCGTATCGAAACGGTGCACGGCGTCGCCTGCTGCGAGCAATGCGACGTCCCGGGTGTCTTCCAGTGGGGCTATCCCAACGGCTGGGCGCCCACCACACGCGTGGTGGTGGAGGGGCTTATGCGCTACGGCTACCGTGAGGAAGCACTCCGCATCGCGGCGAAATTCGTCGAGACGATCGAACGCCGCTTTGCACAGACCGGTCACCTCTGGGAAAAATACAACGTCGTGGAGCAAGACGGCGCGGCGACCGACGAATACGAAATGCCGGCTATGCTCGGCTGGACGTTTTCCGTTTACGTCTGCTTCTGCAAACTGTTGGGAAAAGATACGAAATGAGATGCTAAAGTTATGCAATGGTATTGGATTATTGCTATCGTTGTTGTCGGCTTGATTGCGCCTCTGCTGCTGGGGACGTATATCTGCTATCGGATGGCGTTTTATGCTCGTCCGCTTCCTCGTCGCCGTCCGCGACCGGAGTTTGATCT
>JAFOFS010000205.1 GCA_017387165.1 Clostridia bacterium | reverse complement strand
TGGAAAAGGCCGTTTCGTTTATGAAGGAGCTCATCATCGCCGAGCAGCCGCGCGAGCAGTGGTGGGTATAAGATGACCAAAAACGCTCTGTCGGATTTCCGACAGAGCGTTTTTTTCAGTAGGATTTGATGAAGTCGACGAATAGTTTGGTCGCGCCGTGGTAGGCGGATTTTTTGTAATAAAAGTTTTTGATGGATTGCTCGTCGAAATCGACGATGTCCAGGTAGGTGGTTTCCGAGAGAGAGGAGGATTCCTGCTTGCCGCCGAGCGTGACACTCAGCGCCGTTCCCGAAAGCAGGCACAGGTTGTGGCACGAATAGTCGTTGCATTCCAGGATGACCTTGGGCGTGAAATTGCGACGGATGCACGCCTGCCTGAAGATTTGAAACGCGCCCTCCTGCTTTGAGCAGAGCGTGACAAAGGAGCGGTCGCGGAGCTGGTCGAGCGTGATTTTGCGATGAGCGAGCGGGTCGGTGGCGAGCGCTTCGACACGGATTTGGTAGCGCGAAAATTCAAAGTGATCGTACTCGTCGAGTTCTTCGTTCGGCGAGGTGATGATAATATCGTATTCGCTTAGCGGCTTTGTGGCGATGAGATCCACGCTGAAGTAGACGGTGGGATACTGCTCTCGGAATTTCAGAATGCGCCGCATCACCATTTTGCGGTTGGCGTGTACAAGCAGCTTCAGGCGCACCTCGTTGGTTTGCGGCGCGGTGACCGCCTGGATACCGCCGTCCAGTCCCATCAGCGTTTGCTCGGCGGTTTTGAAAAAGAGCTTGCCGCGCTCGGTCAGGAAAATGCGGTTGCCCGTCCGTTCAAAGAGCGCAACGCCGAGTTCGCTCTCCAATCGCTTGATGGACACCGAAACCGAAGAGACGGGGACCATGAATTTGCGGGCGGCGGCAGAGAGCGACTCCGCTTTGGCACTTTCGTAAAAATAACGCAGTTGCAGAATTTCCATCGGTAACACCTCTTTGAGACTATTCTACTATATATTCACGGCGAAAGCAAGTGTATATCATTATATTATTTACAATATGCTTGTTTGTGGTACAATAAATATGTATCAATGTTTGCATAGGAGGAATCGACATGCAAAGAATGAAGAAGATGGCGGCTTTGCTGTGCGCCGTGGCCATGCTTATTACATGCGCTATCACGGGGATCGCGCTGCCTGTCGCGGCGGAACGTGCCAATACTTTCAAGCTGTCGGCGGAAACGTTGTATCTGGGAGATGGAACAAGCAGCTGGTCCTTGACCGCGGCGGTGAAAGCTTTAAATCTCGACGGTACCGATTATACTGCTGAAACGCTGACGTGGACGTCCAGCAACAGTGCGATTACCACCGCAGCGATCGATACGAACACAGTGCGTGTTCGTGTAAAAAAAGACTTAGCGAACGGCACGAAAACAACTATCACTTTTACTTCTTCAAGCGGTGAAAGCCACAGTTGTGACGTTATCGTTGCGTTTGACGGTGAGATGATCTCCGGTGGCGATTTCGAATCGGCCACATTGTGCAGTTCCGGTTATCAGTGGGGCGCGCTTATCAACGGTGGTGCTTCACGCGTGGTTGATCCCGATGACCCGACGAAAACAAACCACGTGCTGAAATTGCCGGCGTCTTTATCGGGTCAATGCTATTATAGGGGACTGCCGATTGTTGCCGGCGGGAAGTATAAGGTTGCATTTGACATCAAGGGTATTGACGGCAGTACCGGTTCGGTTTTCTTTGTATATACCGGCAAGAAGGTTTCGGTCAGTAACATCAAAAATATGACATCGTCCAGCGGCTGGTACGGATTTAAGACAACCGCTACCGAGTGGACGCACGTAGAATTTGATTTGATGGCAGGAGCTGACTATTCCACCTCCGACGCCAATTACATCTTCAATTTTAAGAATGCGAAAACCGCGCCGCTCTATTTGGATAATTTTACGATGTATGAATATGGTACGGCGGAGTCCATTTCGTTGAGGCGGCGGTTGCTCCCCGCCTGATCTTCGTTGATGTTGATCGACTTCCGCTCGCCCTGTGCCATTGCGTACATCCGGCGCAGATCCGCCAAAATCGCACGGCTTTCCTCGCGCGTCTCGGAAACG
>JAFOFS010000204.1 GCA_017387165.1 Clostridia bacterium | reverse complement strand
GTAAACTGCCCTCATGCTACCACCTGTGGCAAGTAGGTCGTCGTGGATAAGCACCACGTCCTCCTCGCTGATGGACTCCGAAGTCATGCAGATTTTGTCGGTGCCATATTCTTTGGCATACTCCAGTTCAATTACCTCGCCAGGGAGTTTGTTGGGCTTGCGTGCCATAACGAAACCGGCATTCAATTCAGCCGCCAATATACCTCCTAAAGGAAAGCCACGGCTCTCCACACCAACCACCTTGGTTATGCCCTTGTCCTTGTACATGGCCAAGGTTTCGTCGCGCATAATCTTCAGGCACTCGGGGTTCTTGAATAGAGTAGTGACATCCTGGAACTGAATGCCAGGAATGGGAAAATCGGGCACAACCCTCCAGCGAGCTGGTGATCAGGTAGTAGCCGTACGGCATGCTGTCGAAGACCACCTCGTCGTCCGTGGCAACCTTCGTTTTATCGGCCGCAAAGCCGCTGTCTTTCACCAATTTGGTCAGATAGTCGATCAGATCCGCGTCGTTGACGCCCTCTTTCTTGGTGACCGTACCGGTGCTGCTGTTGTACACGAAATAGTCGTTGGTGTAGGTAGCGTCCTTAAAAATCTTGTCAAAATACTTGCTGCCGTCCGCAATGTAGGAAACGGCGGTTTTACCGTTCTTATCGGTGCTGATGGTGGCGCCAAAGATCTTATACGCGTTGTACTCGCGGTCTTGGGTCGCGTTGGTGACGGTAATCGTACCGGTCGGCTCCGTAGCCGCAAAAGCGGTGATGCCTAACGAGAACAGTAATGCCAATGCCAGGAGAATGGATAAAAACTTTTTCACGAGTGATCTTCCTTTCTTTTTTATAATTTTTAATTTGTGCTTGAAGAATGCTCAAACTCGGTCAGGCGCATAAGATAGGGTTACGCCGTCAGGAGGCCTTATTGCTTTAACCTCCTTCCATATCTGCGCCTCAAACCGAATCCGTATACAAGCGGCCCGATCACCAGGATCAGTCCGCACAGTATATAAAGGGGTTTGCCGGGTCCGCCGGTGGCGGGAAGCTCCGCGGGAGCCGGATAGTTGGCGATATCCATCAAGCCGATCTCCTCAAACGGAATGCGGATCGTACCCGTCTGCATCATCAGATGATCACATTCCGTACACGTCGCCCCCGTATGATTGCAGAAGCAGAACCAATGCTTGGTATCGTCCAGCTGATAGGTGGGCGGTGGGTGTGTTTCCTGCACATAATACAGCGTATGCTCTTGCAACACGATGCCTTCGACGATATTGGTTTGGAAAAGCAGACGGCCGTTTGCATCGGTCACGCCGCTGGTGATCAGACCGCCCTGCGCGTTGTAAAGACCGAAGGTCGCCCCCTCCAGCGGTTGGTTTGTCAGGGCGCAAGTCTTGAAGATCGCGAGGTTATAGCTCTTGGCGGCGATGTTGATATCGGCGTACACCTTTTCGACGGCGTCATCCGAAATATCCGCGCCCCAAAGCGTGATGCTGGCGGAGTTGCTGTACTTCACACCGCCCGTGATCTGTTCCGGCATAATCAGCGTCGTGTCGTAATCCAAAATGTAGGTCACCGGCTGTGGCCGAAGGATCACGATGTCCAGCACGTGCACTTTTTTCCCTGCCGCGTCGGTTTGGTTGCCCGTTCCGTCGTACGTTACGGTGTAATCCACGCCTTGCTGCAAGAAGCTCGTCTGCCCCTTGGCGTTTTCGGCTGTAATCACAAGCGAACCGCTTATGTAGGCGAGCGTGTCGGTCATCGCATCGTGAATGGTGAGCGGCGAGCCGTTTGTCAGCACCAGCTTTGCTTCGTTCACCGTGATCTTATAGTGGGCGATATGCCCGTTAAAATCGTGGGTCAGCTGCTTTTCGAACAGATTGGGAATGGGGACGGTCGCATCGTCGTAGGAAACGCGCACCGAGTCGTTTCCGTCGGGCATATAGTACAGCTGCGCGTGGTTGTTTACCTGATAGCCGATGGCGCCGTATTCCTTGATCAAGGACAAATCCTCGGTTTTGTAGACGAAGGTGAAGGTCATATTCTGCGTTTCCGTCCAGCATTGACAAAAACCGTTGGTTGCCCATTCGCCGTTATCCTTCCGGTACCAGTACTCGCTGCAGCCTGTCCAATGACAGGTTTCCGCGGTGCATTGGCAGCGGCAGAGGAGGTTGAGCGTTCGATTGTAGCTGACGCCGTTTTCGGTTGCCGTCCAGGCATTGTCCCAGGCGAACATATCCTCGGGCGTCGCATCTTGAATGCGGGGCACGTGGATCACCTTGCCGTTATAGACGGTCATAACGGTGGACAGATGCGCATCGTTTTGCGCTCGTCCGATGATGTTGCCTTTGTCATCCGCCAGGCGCATCTCATCCATAACGAACCAGGAATACTCCGCCCTCTGTCCTTCCGGTCGTCCCGGTATGGTGGCTTGGAACTCCCACAGGAAGCCGCCGCCCGCCGCATCGGTCACAAACGAGCCGTTCTTCACGATTTCGGCCTCGATCTCCATATGGGTGAAATTACTCCAGCCCCATCCGGTTTGGCCGTCCAGCGTGACCTTATTCTCATAGTCGAAGGTGCCCGGGGTGTTGAGCGGTGCCGGAGTGGAGGTATAATGGATGAGATAAACCCAGCCGTCGTTGCCCAATTCCAGTTCGCCGCAGTAGTCGCAGGTGACCGTTTTGGGAATCTTATACGACCATCCGTTTGCATCCCAGATCAAGTGGGGGTCGTCGGCATGGACCGTCCAGTTGTGCCAGCCGCCATCCGGATCGGAAACGCCGAAATTCAATCCGGCGTCGATATCCGATTGCGTGTAGTGGTGTGGTCGGCTCCAGTCGCTCACGGTCGGAAGGTCGGTCAGAATGTTTCCGGGAATCTGGGAGTCGGTGTGTCCGTCAACGCGCACCGTCCAGTTGATTTTTCCGGCGGCGGCATTCGGCGTGCCCCATTTGCTCAAAACGGTCGGATCCTTTTGCTGGACGGGCGGTTTCACCGTGATGATGATCTTTCCGTCAAAATCAACCGGCTCGTCCTGTTCCGGGAAATGGATACCCAGCGTGGAGCTGATGGTAATATCGGTGCGGCTGTTCATATGCTCGTTGAACACCAAGGTGATCAGACCGGTATCGGTTACCACCCAGTTACCGACGTTTGTCCCGTCCTTCAGAACAAATTCGCCTTCGCCGCCGTCCACCATCAAGCCGTTGGGAATCTGATACTGATAGGTTCCCGGCAGGAAGCCCTTCGGGCTGTTGAAGGTGATGGTCAGCTTGTAGGGCTTTTGCGCCTCGGCGATGTACTGGCCGTTGGCGTCCTTGGGCAGCTCCACGTTGTTGAGATCCAAGAGGGTGTAAAAATAATTGCCGCCGTTGGCTTCCAGATACGGAATCAGTTCGGTCGGGGAACGAGCGGCCCGTAACGCGGCGCGGCGCGGCGGTGGCTGCGCCCGCACGCCCTCGACGATCGAAAAGACCGGAGGGATTGCCCCGTCCGCATGGGAGCTCGGCGTTTCGGTGATGCCCCAGCCGAGGATGGACGGGTCGTCCAGCAGCACCGCTTGGTCGGTGACCGCATCGTGAACGTCACCGCGAATGACGGTGAAAACGGAATGAAGCACCTCCGTCACGATGCCGGTCGTATTGTCGTTAAAAAATACCAGATCGCCGCTTTGGGGAGTATACGCTCCCGCGGCCGCAAACTTGCTGTTTGCTTTCCAAAGCTCCGCCATCGTTGCGGCGCCGGAGGCAATCGGAAAAGCGGTTGTGTCTGCGCCGGCATAATGCAGGCAGAAGGACACGAAAAGCGCCGACCAATCGTTATAGGGCGCTCCGTACCAGGCGCCGTATCGGGTATAGCCGCGGCGCTCTCCGTCGTCGCCGGCTTCGAAGTTTTCCCGACTTTCCGTATACCCTACCTGCGTTTTGGCGATACCGACCAAATCCTCCCGAAGCACACCCGTGCGCGGATAGGAGGCAAACAGCTTTTGCCAATCCAGCGGTGTTTCGGTATCCGCCGTGAGGTCGGCATAGCAGGCGGCGCCGTGTATATGCTCTTGCAGCGTGCAGGGGTGACGCTCGTCTTGCCGACACGCTTCTGTGTGTTGGTGTTCCGTATATCCGCAGGAAGCGCCGTTGGCGACGGTGATGCCGGTCATACGCAGATTCCACACGGTGACAAGCGCAACGAGAACAGACAGTGCGCTTAAAACAGCTACAGCGCGCCGCCATCGTCGTTTTTCCGTATTCAATTGTAACAGATACTGTTCAATGAAACTCATAAACGCTTGTCCTTTTGGTTTACTTAAAAAATCGCATCCTCTTAAACGGCCATACGCGG
>JAFOFS010000203.1 GCA_017387165.1 Clostridia bacterium | reverse complement strand
GCTTGCACCAGGCGACCGGTCTCCCCAAACGCGGCGTGTTTGTCAACCCCGGGTTGTACGTCCAGCCGAAAACGCGGATGCCCGCCGTTTTGGCCGAGCTCGGCTATCTCAGCAACCCACGCGACGCGGCGTTGCTGGCATCCGAGCCGCAGCGCTTTGCGCTGGGGTTGTACAACGGAATTTTGGAATATTTCGATCGAGCATAAACTTTGTGATTGACAGTCCCCTCCGGCGGTCATACTGATCGCAGGAGGGGATGTTTTTTGCGGGAAAAAGTAGAGATCTGCGGAGTCAACACCTCCACGCTCAAGGTGCTGACCGAAGCAGAAAAAATGCAACTGTTAAAAGCCATGCGGGCAGGAGACCCCACCGCACGGGACAAGCTCATCAGCGGCAACCTGCGGCTGGTGCTGTCGGTGGTCCAGCGGTTCACGGGTCGGGGGGAAAATCTGGACGATCTGTTTCAGGTCGGCTGCATTGGATTGATTAAGTCGGTAGACAATTTTGATACCTCGCTGGACGTACGCTTTTCCACCTATGCCGTTCCGATGATCCTGGGGGAAATACGGCGGTATCTGCGCGACAACAACGCCATTCGCATCAGCCGCACCCTGCGGGACATCGCCTATCGGGCGATGCAGGCGCGGGAAAAGCTGACCGCCGAGTGGCAGCGGACGCCAACCGCCACCGAGATCGCCAAGGAATTGGCGCTGCCGACCGAGGAGGTGGTGATGGCGCTGGAATCGGTGATCGATCCCGTGTCGCTGTACGAGCCGGTGTACGCGGACGGCGGAGGGGACGAGTTGTATGTGCTCGACCAGGTCAGCGACGGAGACGGAGATAAAAATTGGGTGGACGAGCTGGCGCTCAAGGAGGCGTTTCGCTCGCTTTCCGAACGGGAGCGCAAGATCCTGCAGCTGCGGTATTTTCGGGGATTGACCCAAATGGAGGTATCCAAGCAGATCGGCATCTCACAAGCGCAGGTCTCACGGCTGGAAAAAGGGGCGCTCGGACGCATCAAGGGACAGCTATAAGGTGACACGAGTAATCCGAACCTGCCTTAAACAGAAAAACGGCGCGGTGAAAACTCACCGCGCCGTTTTCGTCGGGTCTTACAGGCAGGTATTGCAACCGCCGCAGCCGCAGGAAGAAGCGTTGGAAGTGCAGCCGCAATCATCGTCCACCAAGAGAATGAGGATGATGATAAAGAGGATCCAGGTGCAATCGCCGCTAAAGAGATTCTTCAGACACATCGTTGTCAGCCCCCTTTCGTTCTGTCAATACCACTATATGCGACAGTTTCGTGGGGGTGAAAAATTACTCGGTTTTTTCGATTCCGGTCAGATCGAATGCCGGAATCTCGTCGGGTGTGGCGGACGCAATGCCCTGCGTATAGCCGGCGGTAATGCCGCGCATCTGCAAATGCTCCACCGCGCGTGTGTACTCCCGCGTCGTGAGGCGACGCGCCAGCTCGGGATAACCGTCCTGCAAGCGGCAGGGGGTGTACTGGCTCATCAGCGACACCAAAATTCCCCCGTCCGCATACCGATCGGCCAAATGGTCGATCACCTGCTTGGTATCCGCCAAGCCGC
This sequence comes from Clostridia bacterium, assembly GCA_017387165.1. Classification (GTDB taxonomy): domain Bacteria; phylum Bacillota; class Clostridia; order Oscillospirales; family Acutalibacteraceae; genus RGIG426. The sequence goes on along the minus strand of JAFOFS010000203.1, from coordinate 3,089 downwards.
CCGGCAGCACCAGATGACGCACGATGACACCGCGGCGCAGCATTCCCTCCGCATCAAACTGCGGCTTGCCGACCTGCCGCACCATTTCGTCGATGGCGGCGATCGCCACCGTCGGATAATCGGCGGCAGCCGAATACCGCTTTGCGCGGTCGGGGCCGAGGTACTTGAGATCCGGCAGATAGATATCCACCTTACCCTCCAGCAGCCGCAGGCTTTCCACGCAGTCATAGCCGCCGGTGTTGTACACCACCGGCACACCAAGCGGTGTTTCCAACGCCCGGGCGATCGCCGGCACAAAATGGGTCGGATTGACGAGGTTGATGTTGTGGACGCCCTCCGCGACCAGCCGTTCCATCACCGCACGCAGGTCGGCAACCGACAGTTCCCGACCAAAGCAATCGGCACTGATCTCTCGGTTTTGACAGAACACGCATTTCAGCGAACAGCCGCTGAAAAAGATGGCTCCGCTCCCCCGTGTGCCACTGATGCACGGCTCTTCTCCAAAGTGCGGCGCGGCACGGGCAACGGTCGGGAGCGACCCCATACCGCAGACACCGCGTCCCTCTCCGTCGCGGTCCACGCCGCAGCGACGGGGACAAACCTCACATCCGCTCACAGCAGCTTTTCGACGCGTGCCGCCACAATGGGAGCCGTATTGAAGCCGAGCATCTCGTCCGCCTGCTTGCCGTCTTTGAAGAACAGCACCAGCGGAATGCTCTCGATTCCGAGTTCAGCCGCGACGTCCATATTGGCGTCCACGTTGACGCGACCGAAGGTGACGGTCGGATATTCCTCCGACACCTGCTCGAGGATCGGCTCCAGCATCTTGCAAGGGCCGCACCACGTCGCGTAAAAATCCACTACCGTCGGGTTTCCCGACGCCACCGCCGCCTTGAAGGCAGCCGTATTCATTTCGTGTACCATACTTTCCTCCTTATGCCTTGTGCCACTTGACACCCTGGGGGGTGTCCTCCAGCACGATGTTCATCTCTTTCAGTTTGTCGCGGATGCGATCGGCCTCCGCCCAGTTTTTCTCCTTACGGGCAGCGGCACGGGCGGCGATCAGCGCCTCCACTTCCTCATCCAGCGACTCCACCTTGCGGCTGTACAGCAGACCCAACACGTCGGCCAACTCGGTCAACTGCGCGAGAATGGCTTCCGCCTCAGCTCGGTTCAAACCTGCCGCCACGCGGAGGTTCGCCTCCTTCACCAGCTCAAACAGCACCGAAATGCCGTCGGCGGTGTTGAGGTCATCGTCCATCACTTCGATAAATTTATTGCGGAACGCGGCGAGCTTTTCGGTCAGCTCCGCCGACACCTCCCCTGCCTCCGCTGCATTGTCGCGGGCAAACTCCAGCGCCGACTTGCAGTTGTACAGGCGCTCCAGCGCCGCCTCGGCCTGCGCGATGGAATCGGCGGTGTAATTGACCGGGCTGCGATAGGAGCTGGAGATGAGGAAGAAGCGGATCGGCTCGTAGCCGTGCTTCTCGGACACATCGCGGACGTTAAAGAAGTTGCCCAGCGACTTGGACATTTTCTTGTTGTCCACGTTCACGTGGCCGTTGTGCATCCAGTAACGGGCAAACGGCGAGCCGTTGCAGCATTCGCTCTGGGCAATCTCGTTTTCGTGGTGCGGGAAAATGAGATCCTGACCGCCGCAATGCAGATCGATGGTCTCTCCGAGGTAACGGCGGCACATGGCCGAGCACTCGATGTGCCAGCCGGGGCGACCCTTGCCCCAAGGAGACTCCCAGTACGGCTCGCCCGGTTTCGCGGATTTCCACAGCGCGAAGTCCACGGCGTCCTCCTTGCTGTCGCTGACGTCGATACGGGCGCCGGCCAGCAGGTCGTCCATCGGCAGATGGGACAGCTTGCCGTAGCCGCCGTCCTTTTTGGTGCGGAAATAGACGTCCCCTGCCTCGGTGGCATAGGCGTAGCCCTTGTCGATCAGGGTGGAAATGATGTCGATCATCTCATCGATGTTTTCGGTAGCACGGGGATGAATGGTGGCACGGCGATTGCCGAGTCCGTCCGCATCGGTCCAATACTCCTGAATATACCGCTCGGAGATGACGTCGTAGGTGACCCCCTCCTCGTTGGCGCGACGGATGATCTTGTCGTCAATATCGGTGAAGTTCTGCACGTATTTGACGTCGTAGCCGCGCCATTCAAGATAACGGCGCAGCACGTCAAACACGCACAGCATACGGGCGTTGCCGATGTGGATAAAGCTGTACACCGTCGGGCCGCAGGCATAAATACGCAAGGTCTTGCCGTCGGCAGGGACAAGCTCCTCCATGCGGCGGGTCAGGGTGTTGTAAATCTTCATTGTTCTTTCTCCTTTTCTTTCTTGAGTTGCTCGATCTCAATGCGCAGACGGCAAAGCTCCTGCGACACGGGATCGGGAATGTGGACTTGGTCAAGATCGGAAGCGGCGATCCGTTCGCCGTTCTTCCGCACCACGCGGGCAGGAACGCCGACAACCGTGCAGTTATCGGGGACGTCGGACAGCACCACCGCGCCGGAAGCAACGCGCACGTTGTTGCCGATGTGGATGGGACCCAGCACCTTGGCGCCGCTGCCCACCATCACGTTATCCCCGAGGGTCGGATGGCGCTTGGCGCCCTTATCTTTACCCGTACCGCCGAGGGTCACCCCTTGGTAGATGGTGCAGTTCTCACCCACCACCGTCGTTTCACCGATCACCACGCCGGTACCGTGGTCAATAAACAGACCGCGACCGAGGGTGGCGCCGGGATGGATCTCAATGCCGGTACGGCGAACGACACGCTGCGAAATGGCACGCGCCCAAAAATATTGCTTGTGCCGATACAACCAATGCGCGAAGCGATGGGCGCGGATGGCCTTTAAACCGTTGTACAGCAACAAAATTTCCAACCAACCGCGGGCGGCGGCATCTCGTTCACGCACCACGGCAATATCTTCTTTTAATTGTTTGAACATTGTGCTTCTCCTTTCAAAACGTATGGGACGGAAAACAAGACGATTTCGGGGACGGAAAGCACCGAAAGCGGCCGCTTTTCAACCGTTTCAGATTACGAACTCTGCCCAAAAAGAAAAAATCGCCT
>JAFOFS010000202.1 GCA_017387165.1 Clostridia bacterium | reverse complement strand
GATCACCGACCCGGACAAATAAGCGCCATAACAACCGCCGCTTGTCTTCCGCCTCCACGAATATGTAGAATGTGTATACTCTTTTGACCCGTTTGCGATTTTCGCAAACGGGTCTTTTGTTTTGCGATTTTCCGACCACTCTCGACGACAAAACCTTGCGTTTTCCGCCATGGCTTGTCCGCTACAATAAGGAAAAAGAAAGGAATGAGAAATATGACCATACAAACCTCATACGCCGAGGATGTGCTGACCGTCCGCCTGACGGGGGAGATCGACCACCACTCGGCAGGCGGCTGGCGCACCGCCATCGACCGCGAAGCGGTCTGCTGTCACCCACGGCGGCTGGTACTGGATTTCTCCGACGTGAGCTTTATGGACAGCTCGGGAATCGGATTGGTGATGGGGCGGTACAAGCTGATGCGCTCGTGGGATGGAGAACTGCGGTTGACGGGGCTGTCCCGTCGCCTGCGCCAAATGATGACGTTAGCCGGTATGGATCGGCTTCCCGTATGGGAGAAAGGAGAGAAAGATGAAACCAATGAATGAAATGAAGGTACAATTCCCCAGCCGTTCGGTAAACGAACGCCTTGCGCGCAGCGTGGTATCCGCCTTTGCGGCAGGACTTGACCCGACGATGGACGAGCTGGCCGACCTGCGCACCGCCGTTTCCGAGGCGGTCACCAACTGCATCGTCCACGCCTATCCCGACAGCATCGGCAAGATCAGCCTGCAGCTGCGGTTGTTTGCGGACGGGCGCCTGTCGGTCAAGATCACCGATTGGGGTGTCGGCATTGCGGACGTCAAGCAGGCGATGACCCCGTTGTATACCTCGGGCGGTGAGGATCGTGCCGGTCTAGGTTTCTCGGTGATGGAGAGCTTTTGCGATCGCGTCCGTGTCCGCAGTAAGGCGGGGCGCGGCACCACCGTGACCTTGGACAAATACATACTGGCTCGCAAGACGGTGAGGGTATGACCGTTTGTGAACGCAACCGACGGGTGGAGGAAAACATCGGTCTGGTGCACAGCTGCGCCAAGCGGTTTATCGGACGCGGCATTGAGTACGACGATCTCGTGCAGGCCGGCAGTATCGGACTGATCAAGGCGGTCGAGGGGTTTGAGGAGGAACGCGGCTTGTGCTTTTCCACCTACGCCGTTCCGATGATTCTGGGGGAGATGCGCCGCCTTTTCCGTGACGGCGGCACCGTCAAGGTCAGTCGCACGCTGAAAGACCTCTCGATGAAAGCCACCCGCATTTCCGCCGCCTTTGCGCTGGAACACGATCGCGAGCCGACCGTATCCGAACTGGCCGGAATGCTGGAGGTAGAACCCGAATTGCTGGCGGAGGCGCTGGGGGCGTCTTTGCCGCCGCTGTCCCTCACCTTTGCCGGTGAGGATGACGACGAGGGGGAGGAGTGGAATTTGCCCACTCCTGCGCCCGAGGCGGCGCTGGTGGAGCGGATGGCGCTGCGGCAGGCGCTGGAACAGCTGCCTGAACGCGACCGCCGCTTGATTTTGCTGCGGTATATCAGCGGCAAGACCCAGCAATCCACCGCCGAGGCGCTTGGTATGACTCAGGTGCAGGTGTCGCGCCGCGAACGGGCGATTTTGGGGGAGATGCGGAAAAAACTGACCGTCTAAATTTTTTTGAAAAACTTTTGAAAAAGCCTTGACATTTGCCTAAACACTCGTTATAATATCTACTGTTGCCGCCGATAAATATGCGGGTGTGGCGGAATTGGCAGACGCGTTAGATTCAGGTTCTAATGGTCGCAAGGCTGTGCAGGTT
>JAFOFS010000201.1 GCA_017387165.1 Clostridia bacterium | reverse complement strand
GTTTTCGAAAGCAGCAGCATCAGCAGCTCGCTGATCCACAAGACCGAGAAATGATACGAAACCGCCGTCGCAATGCGTCCGGATGCCGCCAGCAAGGTCAGCTGTGTCGGCACAAAGCCGGACAAAAGCACCAGACTGCTTTCCACCGCTTCCTCAGCGCGTAAAAGGCACGAGGTCAACGACGTGATCAGCAATCCCGACAACACGACCGTCGTCACCGATTGGTACAGCGAGCGTAACGCGAGATTTCCCGACAGGTGCCGCATACCGTCCAGCAACGCACAGAGCAAAACAGCGCCGAGCAATACACCGCCAAGCGCAAGCGGAGCGGTCAATTCCTTTCCAACCAACTCCAACAGCCACGCAAACACCGATTCTTCCTGTAAAGCAAGATGCCTTTCCACCGCTTCAGAGGTCACGCCCAGAGCAGACAGGCGGTCTTTCGTTTCCTGCGGCAGTTGTTCCCACAAAACCGACGGGTCGGAGAGAGCGGTAATCGTTTCAAGGGAGGTTTCGGCATGGGCGGAAAAGGCGCCGAGAAGCAAAAGAACAACCGCCAGCAGGCATATCCACCGCCTTTTTCCTTTCATTATCCCAATCCTTTCATCAAGTCCAGCGCTTGGGTCAGCACTTGCTCGAAAAGCGGCAACGCCAGCAACAAAAGTGCCGTTTTTCCGACCAGTTCCGCTTTTCCTGCCAACGCATTTTCTCCTGCATCACGGCAGGTATCGGCCGCTGCCTGGGTCAGCAAGCAGATGCCGACGCCTTTCAGCAAAACGTCGGCATATTGTCCGCCGACAGGGTTATCCTGCAGCAAGGCTCGCACGCTGTCCAGAAGCGGCGTCACTTGCCCCAGCAGCGTAACCAGCACCAAAACACCTGCCGCCAGCGAGAGCATCAGACCTTGCTCGGGATGACGATGGCGCAGCAAAACCGCCAGCAACGCCGCCGTCACCGTCAAGGCAAGCAACGCGTCGGTATTCATAAATGAAACACCGTTTTGACCAGTTCAAACAGTTGGCTGACCTCTTGCACGACAATGGTCAATACCACGATCAAGCCAACGATGGTGGTCATCATCGCCTGCTCCTCTCTCCCCGATCGCACCAGCACTTGATTCAGCACCGCCACGATTATACCCACCGCGGCGATCTTGAAAATCAGATCTACGTCCATTCGTATCCTCCTGCGTCAAAGTAAAAACAGAGCGACCCCCACACCGCCGAGCAATCCGAGGGCAGGATACAGCCGTTTTTTCTCTGCCGCCGCTGCCGCCGCTGCTGCGCGTTGTTCTTCAAACCGTTTCGCATACAGCCGGCAATGTTCCGTTTGTCCAGCCAGATCGGTCGTTCCCAGCGGATCGGCAAACGCACGGAGCGGTTCCCGCTCCGTCTCCGGCAACCACCGCAGGCGCCGGTCGATCGTCTCTCTCCATACTTCTCGGAATTGCTCGGGTGGGGCGTCGGTCGCTTGCCTCAAAAAGCGGAGGGCAGGAAAGCTCTCGGTTGAGAGCAGCTCCTGCAGCAGCGATGGGATCGGGCGAGCGGTGTAGTGCAGGCGATCCGCCAGACGCAACGCCATACGGGCGCTTTGTTCCCACAGCTTGGTCGTTTCGCTCGCGGCATTCGCCGCGTAATTCCCGATCAGAAAGCCGGTCAAGACCAATAAGAGCAGCCCACCTATTCGCAGCAAAAAGATCCCCCACTCTCTCCGTTCGTACCCATTCCCCCGGGTGATCACTGCCACGAAGCTGCACCACCCATTCAAAACCGCTTTCTAACGTAGGAAGCAGCAAGCGACGGCGAGCAAGCGCCTCCGGCGACTCCGCGTGGCAGGAGGTCACCACCGCCACCCCACACGGAAGCGTGTCCGCCACCGCTTCCGCTTCCTGTTCGGTTGACCACTCATCAAAAAACAGAAAGTCGGGAGCCAACAGGCGAACCGCGCGGCGGATGCCCTCCGCTTTCGGGCAATTCCGGATAACGTCACACTCGCGCAAGGCGTCGCCGTAGCTGAGTTCTCCCCGCTCGTCCACCACCGCCACCCGCCAGCGGCGTCCGTCTTTTCCCTCGGATAAACGCGTTGCCATATCCCGCAATAAGCTCGTCTTGCCGCTGGACGGTTGACCGCACAGCAGCAAGGAGCGTGGGATCCCGTCGGTCGTCACCAGCCGACAAAGCGGTGCGGAGTGATCGGCGTGCAGGCGGCTGACGCGTAAACAGAGCGATGTAATCGAATGCACCGAAATCGGTTTGCCGTCGTGAGCGGTCACCGTTCCGCCGATACCGACCCGTACACCCGTATCGGTCGTGATGTATCCCTCGCGCAGCTCTTCCTGATGGGCGTGCAACGCATAGCCGCATAGGCGCAAAACCGTTTCTTCCAAATCTTCTTCAAAGGCATACAGGGACGACGAGGTCGGCGTAGTCGAGCGGTCGCCGTTGCTCTGCACGTAATACTCACCCGACGACGTCGAGAGCGTAAGCGGACGTCCGCGCCGCAAGCGAATCTCTCGGACGTCCTCCGCTTCCGCTTTTGTCAGTGCCGACGCCAGGCGTTTGGGAAACCAGCGCATCATCTTTTTCCATTCGTTTTCCATACTTGTCCTCACCTCTTTTGTATCTATATGTCGGTCGGACGAGAATAGAACGCATAATTTTCGCCGCTGCGGACATCCTTTTCTAAAAAGGAGGGATCGTTTTGATCGTCGTGGTTATTCGTACCGTCATTATGTATATCGTATTGATCGTCGCCATGCGGTTGATGGGAAAGCGGCAGCTCGGTGATCTACAGCCGACCGAACTGGCGGTTACGATCATGTTGTCGGATATCGCCGTAATTCCGCTGCAAGAGCCGGGAGCGCCGATACTCAGCGGTATCGCCCCCATCGCCTTGCTGGTCGGGTTGGAACTGTTGCTTTCCATCGTGATGATGAAAATACCCCGATTGGCGCGGCTCATAACCGGCAATCCCATCGTCGTACTGCGTGACGGCAAACCGATCTGGCGTGAACTGCGCCGTCTGCGTATGTCGGTTGAGGATCTGGTGGACGGTTTGCGGGAGCTGGGGTATTTTGATCTGGAAGACATCGCGCTGGGCATCGTGGAAACAAACGGCAAGATCAGCGTGTATCCCAAAAGCGAAAAGCAACCGCTCACGGTCGGCGATATGCAGCCGAGCGCACCGCCCTCACCGATGCCGTGCGTCGTGCTGACCGACGGTGAGCTCAACGCGTTCGGTATGTCGCTTTGCGGCTGGAAGCCCGAAAGAGTGTGGGCAACGCTGAAGAAGGAAAAGGTTGACCCGAAAGCGATTATGCTGATGACCGCCGACGTCAGCGGTCATTACCGCATCATCCGAAAGGAGGAATCGGAATGAGGCGCATTTATATTTCGGCAGCGCTGTTGCTCGTTGTCGTCGGCATCTGTGTCGGAGCGGTCATTTTCCTCTCCTATCAGACCGAAACGATGATCCGCGAAATGGACGAGCTGTCGGCAGAGTTTGATCCGGAAAAACCGATGGCGTATTACACACAAACCGAAGAAGTGATTCGCTCTTTTCAAAAGCGAACGAAAATTTTCCCGTTGTTCATCCGGCAAAACACCTTGATGGAGATCGAAGCGGAGCTGGAAATCCTGCCTGCGCTGCTGGAAAAAGGCGAGCCGAAGGACTTCGTTGCCTCGCTCAGCCGATGCCAAACGCGGCTGGAAACACAGTTGCGGTTGGAAATGCCGCTTTTGCAAAATATTTTTTGAAAAAAGTTGAAAATTAGGCTTGACAAACACGAGCGAATGTTGTATTATAGCAAAGCGGTCAAAAAACGACCGCGTCACAAATGCACCATTAGCTCAGTTGGTAGAGCACCTGACTCTTAATCAGGGTGTCCCGGGTTCGAGTCCCTGATGGTGCACCATTTGTGGCCCGGTGGT
>JAFOFS010000200.1 GCA_017387165.1 Clostridia bacterium | reverse complement strand
GACGGGGGTCGCGCCGGTGGTGGTGACGTTGCCCAGCATACCGCCGTAGGTGGAATACAGGCGCACGTCGCTTTCCGCAAAAACGGAGAGCAGGTCGCGATCGTAGTATAGCGAATTCTTACCGAAGGTACGCAGGTACAGGATCGGGCTGTACGGCTTACCGTTGACGGTCAGCACCGTCTTATCGGCGGTGGTACTGACCGACTCATTCACCGTGGTGGTGAGGGTGACGTCGTCAATATACGCCACGCCGGTATAGGCGTTGCAGTTGAAATCCACACGCACCTGCGTGGTGTCGGCCTTGGTCGTAAAGGTGAAGGATTTCTGTTGCCAACCGTTGGTAACCGAAATGACGTTTTTCGCGCCGAGACCGCTATAGCCGGATGCACTCTTCAGATAGATATACACATAAGATTGCGCCTGACCGACAATGCGGTGCCAATAGGTCACCGTGTAGGTCTTGTTGGCTTCCACATCCAGCAGATAGGAATTGACACCGGCATCGGTGCCGCTGCTGCGATCCAGCTTGAGCATTCCGTTGCCGGAATGGGTGGCGGGAGAGGAAACGACCGAGGCAGGAGCGGAGCCGCCGCTGGACCAGCCGGACATTCCCGATTCAAAGCTGCCGTTGGGCAGCAGGTTGACCGCTGGGTCGGCGGTGGCGCGGACAGACACGTTATCGATGTAGCTGACCGACTGCGAGGCACCGGCGTTATGCGACAGGTCGATACGCAAATACGCGGTTTCCGCCGAAGTGGTGAAGGTGGTGGTGATCTGCTGCCAACCATCGGTGGCCACGTAGCCGGTACCGCCGTTCTTGGAACTGATAATTCCGTTAGAGGAATTGCAGTAATGGACCGTGTAGTAGGTTTGGGTCGCAACCTCGCTGTATTTCCAGAAGCTCAGCGTGTATTCGGTGTTGGGCTGTACCGCAAACTGGTTACAATACAGCTGAGCGGTCGCCGTCGAGGTTCTGCGGTCGAGGACACCGTATCCTTCGCCATCCTGAGCGAAGGACGAGCCGACCACAGTCGCGCCGGAGGAGGTCAGCGACCAGTTGTTGTTGCCGTTTTCAAAGCCGCCGTTGATCATCACGTCAACGGTGTTTTCCACCGTCTCCTTATTCGCGCCTTCGACGGTGACCTGATCCAGCTGACCGACGCCCGCCGTCTTGTTGCAGGCGGTCAGGGTCAGATTCAGCAGCGTATCGCCGTTTTTCAGCGCCACGTCGCAGGCATACGGTTTGACCGCATAGGTGCCGCTCGGGAGATAATCGGGGGTGTTTACGCTCACCTTGAGCAGACCGCTGCCGGCAGAAGCACCGGTGGTATCCGCGGCGGCGGTGAGGGTGGTGGTGGCGTAGTAGGCGCCGTCTTTGAAGAGGCGGACGCGGATCGACTGATCCATCGAGCCGCTCCGTTCGGTAAACGGAATCAGACCGACAGCCGTTTTTCCTGCCGTTGCGGAGATGGTGGGAATCGATTCCAGCTTGACGGAGGGGCGTTCGGTCACCAGATCGACGTCCCAGTTGTAGGCCAGCGAGCCGATGCCGCCGCTAATCGGCGGAACGCCGCGCAGCTGCGCAGGCACCCAGCTCCAACCGCTCTGGTCAACGGGTTTCCACCAACCGGAGGATTCCCG
>JAFOFS010000199.1 GCA_017387165.1 Clostridia bacterium | reverse complement strand
CTGCCCGAGCTGGAAGCCCTGCGCAACGAGAACGCGCAGGTCGCCGCCAAGCTCAAGGAGCAGACCGATAACGAAGCGGCCATTGCGGCGCTTCGCAGCGAAAACGCCGCCTTGCAGGCGGAGGTTGCCGCTCTGCGCGAAAAAGAAAGCAAGTATCTGGCGGTGGCTGCCGGCTTGGAAGAAATTGCCGCCCAGACCAGACGCTACAGCCTCAATTTCCTTGGCGCCTCCTGCAAGCGCAGTGAAGAGTGCCTTGACGAGATGGAAAAGATGGCGGAAGGGTACGAAAACGAGCTGAGCGAGTTGCGCCGCCGTATCGCGGAAGCACGCGGTCTGCTGGAAGAGCAGAGCAACGCCGCCGGCGTTCATCTGGATGAAATGCTGGAGAAGCTTCTCGGGAAAGACGTTCTCCCCGTTCGCGTAGCGCCGCAGGAAGAGTCGGCTCCCGTCGCGAAGGAAGAAACCTCCCCCTCTGCGGAGATCACTCCGGCGGTGCGGCTGGTCAAGCAGCGCGCAGCGCGCAAGGCCGAACGCCACAGCAGCTGGCCCGACTGGCTGTAAAACAGGTTTATAGGGCATTGCCCCGTAACATAGAATCATTGAAAAGGAGAATCACCATGCCTGAACTGAAATATGAGATCGTGAAAGAATGCGGCGTTCTGTCGCAGACCCCGTCCGGCTGGACGAAAGAGCTCAACCTCATCAGCTGGAACGATCGTGCTCCGAAGTACGACGTCCGCGAGTGGGCTCCCGGTCGCGCCAAGATGGGCAAAGGCTGCACGCTGTCGCCGGATGAAGTTATCCTGCTCCGCGATCTGCTCAACACCATCGATCTGTAAGAATGAAAAAACGGGGGCCTGTCCCCCGTTTTTCTTTCACACTTGAAAGGAGTCGTCCTTATGAACCCCTTTTGGGAATTGCTGAAATCGGCGCTGATGGGCGTGGTGCAGGGCATCACCGAATGGTTGCCGATCAGTTCCACCGCTCACCTGAAGCTGGCGCAGCAGGTCTTGCCGTTGTTTCCCGGCGACAGCATTGAACACGCCTTTTCGTCGATGTACGACGTAGTCATCCAATTCGGCTCGATTCTGGCGGTGTTGCTGCTCTACTTCCGCAAGCTCAACCCCTTCTCCCCTGCCAAGGACGCGTTTGAGAAAAAGCAGACGTGGGTTTTGTGGGGAAAGGTGCTGATCGCCAGCATCCCCGCCGCGGTCGTCGGTCTGTTGATCAACGATTGGCTGGACGGAATGGAAGCCGAGCATACGAAGATCTTTCTGTACATCATCGCCGCTGCGCTCATTCTCTACGGTATTCTGTTCATCGTGATGGAAAGTGTCAAGCGCACCGTCAAGGTGGACGATCTCACCGCGCTGAAGCCGACGCGTGCGCTCGGCATCGGCGCTTTCCAGATGCTGGCGCTCATCCCCGGTACCTCCCGTTCCGGCTCCACCATCCTCGGCGCCACCCTCCTGGGCACCTCTCGCTCCGCAGCGGCCGAATTTTCCTTCTTTATGGCGATTCCCGTGATGTTCGGCGCCAGTGGTCTGAAGCTCGCCAAAGCCGCATTAGACGGCACGCTGGCGGTCTTTTCGTGGGTGCATTGGGCGTCCCTGCTGGTCGGTATGGCCGTATCCTTCCTCGTATCCATTCTGGTCATTCGCTTTTTGATGAGCTTTATCAAAAAGCACGATTTCAAAGCGTTCGGCGTCTACCGCATTTTGATCGGTATCGTCGTCTTGGTGCTGGTACCGACGCTGATGTAATCCTTACCGCAAGATTGTGCGGAATTTACTTTTCATAGCTATCGCTCATTTGAACCACGCGATTATCGCGTGGTTTTCTTTTACAAAAAAAATCTCCGATGCAAGCGCATCGGAGATTTTTTTGTTGTGATTTAGCCGATCACGGGGATGACGAAGGCACCCTCGCCCGACGCCAAGGTCAAAGTAACCTGACCGCCGGAAACCGACATCATCTTCGGCGCACCGTCCAGATAGACGATGACGTCGGTCACATTCGAGCCTTCATCGAAGGTCAGCGTGACGTTATCGGTCTTAAGCTCGCGAGCGTTGTGCCCGTTCGCCACCATAAAGGCGGATCGGAAGTCGCCTTCCGCCTTGGTGAAGTAACCCACCATGGTATCCACCGAGCCGCTGACAGCCTTCAATGCCGAGGCGTTCAAGACGTTGGCGGCGCCTGTCAGCAGATCGTCCATATTGGTCAGATTGCTCTGGGTCTCGGTGCCTGCGAAGTAGCCGGCTTCCTCCCAATCGAAGGAGGTGTAGAGATCCTTGAATTTCAGCACTTCCTGGTTGGTGTCCTTCACCCAGTAGTACATCTCGTCCTTCACGGCGTTGCCGTTGGAATCGTAGTACACCGCAGACTGGGTATGCGTTTCGCCTTTGTAGACGTTACCGTTGTAGTGGCGCCAGTAGGTGAAGTAGTTGAACTCTTGGATACCATTCACCAGACCCTGGTAGACCTGAGCCTGCACTTCCGCGGCACTCAGCATAACATCGGTAGAGTTGAGCGTCGTGACGCTGCCGCCAAAGAGCGGAGCATTGCGATCCAACTGGCTCAAGCGGTCAAAGGCGAAGGACTGGATCGCCGTCATCAGGCGAACGTCCTTATCGCGGTATCTATTAGCCCAGAAATACGGTTCCGCAAGCGCTGTGCTGAGATAGAACTGGTTCTTGGTCGTCGTAGTGCTACCGAACATTCCGTCTTTCGAAATCGTGTAGTTCACCAGGTACGGATAGCAGTTGAACGCGAGATACATATTGTCGTATTCCCAGCAGGAAGCGTTGACCGCATCGATAAAGGTGTTCGCGTAGTTTTCATATTGGGCCGGCGTGCACGGCTCCTCGGAGATGCTGTACCTCACGACGTATTTCTTCTCGGCTTGCGGGGAGATCATGGAGAAGTACAACTCATAACCCTGCTTCAGCATACCGAGCGCATTGGTGGTATGTGTACCGGTATCACCGTTCGAAAGCACGCTGCTCACCGTCACCGACTCATCGGTATCGGCAGCCAGATAGTTGAACCATTCGGCCATCGTTTCCATGTGCTCAATGTGCGGCTCGTCACGGAGAGCCAAACCGCCGAAGCAGTTGAGTTCGGGATATTCGACGCCGTTAACCACCGGCACGTAGTTGGCATAGCCAAGGATGTTACCGAAGTCGCCTACGCCCGTACCGAAGATACGCGCCTTCATAAATTGGGCGCTCCATTCGGTCGTACGGTAGCTAAATTCTTCGTTGCCATTGATCATATCTTCGCCGGACATCAAGCCCCACAGGTAAGAGTCGTGCAGAATGACCTTGTAATCCTTCGGATCCTTGTTGTAGGTCAAGCAATATTCGGCCATCAGATCCAGAGCATCGAGGTGGTCCTCTTTTCCGTTGCCGTCCTTATCCTGACCGGCCCACCAGTCATCCGCCGACCACACGGTGAAGCCGGCATCGAAGTAATCCTTCAGGTCTTCCACGGTGGAGCGCTCATACTGATATTCGGTTTGGTTGCCGTACTTATCCGTTTTGAGTGCCCAACCGCTGGAGGGACCACCGTACGCATTAAAGGACAGGGCACGCACAGGTTTGAGTTCCTTTTCCAGCAGCGACATCGCGAACAGACCGGACGGGATGGTGATCTTACCGTCCTCAAAGATGACGCCGTCGGCGGTCGTCATACGGACGCTGTTGAGGCTGAAAGACTTGACGAAGGTCGCACCCGTCACAGCAGGAGTGTAGTCGTAGGTGACGATGTAGCTGTTCTTGTCAAACGAAATCGTGTAGGAACGGTCACCGATCAGATCGCCGTCAGCGGTGATGTCGATGAAGCCGTCCTCGTACGCCTGCGGAACAGCGCCGTTCGAAGCGGAAGCCACGTTGAACACGGTGGTGGCATTTTCCTCCGAGTCGAAGGTGCTGTAGATGGTCTGTCTGGTACCATCGGCATACTCGACCACGAAATACGCACGGGCAGCGTACGGCAGGTTGTAGTTTTCGGCCTTGATATTGGTGAGCGCAATGGAATAGGAAGCGGTGTCATCCACCGAGTCGATCTCCGAATACGCCGCATTCTGCGAAGAAATCTTGAGAACGCCTTCCGTTTCCAGCGTCAAACCTGCTTTCGCCTTATCCATCGTGGTGAGCAGGAAGCCCTTTTCGACCACGTGAACGCCGTCGTACAGGTTGGTGAGAGTCGCGATGAAGCGGAGACCCGAGTTGTACATATCCGCGCCGTAGCGAATTTCTTCCTTGGTCTGCACCTCAAATTCAACCATCATCGCTTCGATAACCACTTCAGCCGCGGAAGCGGTGTTGATATCGGACAGCGAGGAATACAGGTTGCCATTGTAAATGTAACCGAGCAGTTTCTGACCTTCGCCCGCGAAGACACCGGCATTCGCCAGGGCATCGTCGGTCCAGAGCACGTCGTCGGTCTTGATGGTCTGACCGCCAACGGTGATGGTCAGCGAAGTGGTCTGATATTGCGGCTCCAGCTTCGCCAGATCCTGCGGCACGACGAACGACCACACGCCGTTGTTTTCGGTCGCGGTGACGGTCAGCTCGTTGCCTTCGGAGTCATAGCCCTTCCAGCCGATGACCGCAAGAGTCGTGCCGAATTTGTCGGTCTTGGGCAGCGCCTTGACGTAGGCGGTCTTGCCGTATTCGACCATCATGGACAGCGCCGCATTCGCAGCGTTATCGTGCCACTGCACGCCGAGGTCGTTACCTTCGGCATCGTAGATCATCAGCTTGGTCATATCGAACTTGTAGGTACCGCCACCCCAGTACAAGCCGAAGTACGGCGCGCCTTTTGCATCCAGTTCGGTAAACATGGTTACAACATCCGCCTCATTTACGGCTTTCGAGGTTGCAAAATCGTTATTCAGATACACATTGTTAAAACGATAATCGTGTTCGGTCACCGAATAGTCGAATTTGTGACTGGTGCCAAACGAGGTGGCAAAGGTATTGGCAGTATTGTTGATCGTAAAAGCAGCACCGCCGGTATTGGTTACCCAGTTATCGCTAAGATCAAACAAACGAGCCACACCGAAAACACCGCCGGCTGTGCGGTCTTCGCTCTTAAGAACGTATTCGAGATGAATATCGCCGGCGGTCGGCACAGCATTGATGATCCAGTTGGCACTACCGTAGGTACCGCTCAGGTCGTAGTAAATGGCAGAGCCGTAGCTGCCGCCCATCATCGCGGAGGCATTGAGCAGTTCCAACGTGCCGACAAAGGCCTTTTCTTTCCAACCACTGGTCGCCTTATAAATAAAGGTTTTCTCCTCAAAGACAACCTGGTCAAAATAGCCGTTTTTCACGGTACCCGCGACGCGCACGGCGGTGCCGTCCGCAAACGGGGTGACGCCGCAATTATCGAACGCGACGTAATACAGGTTCGAGGCATCGATCTTGATCAGCTGGGCGCCGCTAATCAGCGCGTCGTTGACGTAGATGCCGCCCTCGATGAAGGAATAACGTGTCTTCCAATCATCGGCGTAAGCCAGGCTGTCACCCGAACCATAGAAATAGAAGCCGGCGTTTACGGAAGCGTTATTACGGGAAGCGTCGTTGGTCATGGTCACCGTTTCGACGGTGGCAGACGGACGAGTGGTGTTGATCGCGTTGT
>JAFOFS010000198.1 GCA_017387165.1 Clostridia bacterium | reverse complement strand
TGCGTCCATCATGCTGTAGATGTCCGCAATGCCGTTCTTCTGCAGAGTGTAGTAGTAATCGCCGCCGTTCGGCGCCCACGCGGCAGCCTTCGGGATGACCAGCGTATACACGTTGGCGATGCCGGCAAGCTGCTTGGCGGTCTTGTTGACCGATTCAGCGTATTCCTCCGCGACCGAGGAAACGTAGGCAACGTACTCGTACGCTTTGCCGCCGCGGATGAAGATGCTGCCGAGATCGACGCTCTGACCGTCGAGGTTGGGCGCAGCGGTCGGACCGGTCTGACCGCCCTCCGTCGTGGTGGTGGTCGTGGCGGTGGTTGTGGTAGTGGTGGTCGTAGTCGTCGTCGTGGTGGTCGTGGTCGCGGTGGTGGTCGAAGTGGTCGTACCGTCGCCCGACGGTTCTCCCTTCGAGCCGCAGCCGCCCAGCAGGCTCACCAGCAGGACGCCGACGATGAACAGCGCAAAAGTCTTTTTCATGGAATTCTCCTCCTTATATTAACCTAAACGATTGACTAATCCGTGTAACGCCAGACGGTAGGAATCCGCGCCAAAGCCGCTGATCGAACCGACGCAGACCGCGCCGATGAGGCTGGTGTGGCGGAATTCTTCCCGCGACAGGACGTTGGACAGGTGAACCTCCACCGTCGGCAGCTTGACCGCCGCGAGGGCATCCCGCAGTGCGACCGAGGTGTGGGTGTAGGCGGCGGCATTGAGCAGAATACCGTCGTATACGCCGACCGCCTTTTGAATGGCGTCTACCAGCTCCCCCTCGATATTGGACTGGAAAAACCCGACCTCAACCCCGAGAACGTTCGCCTCGTCGGTCAGCATCTTTTCGATATCCGCCAGCGTCTGCACACCGTAGTGCTGCGGCTCGCGGGCACCGAGCAGATTGAGATTGGGACCGTTGAGTACCAAAATTTTCATAAAACTCCCCCCGATTTATCGCTGCGGCGTATCTTGCCGATAGCAGCCGAGAATTTCGAGATAATCACAGCAGGCGCCGATCTGGCGGAACGCCGACCGTACCGCTTGGTCGTCGATGTGACCGTCGATGTCGCAGAAGAAGCAGTATTTTCCCTTTTCGCCGGTCGGACGGGACTCCAGACGGGTCATATTGATTCCCTCGGCCAGCAACGGGAACAGCACGTCGCACAGAGCGCCGGAGCGGTGCGCGGTGCGGAAGATCACGCTGACCGTGTCGCAGCTTGCGTCGTATTCGGGCAAGGCCGCCACGAGAATGAAACGGGTGCGGTTGGACGGATCGCTGACGATATCCCGTGCCAGCACCGACAAGCCGTTGAGTTCGGCGGCGCGTTCCGAGCCGATGGCGGCATAGCGACTGCTGTTTTCGCTTGCCACTCGCTCGGCGGCAACGGCGGTGTTGCGGCAGCCGGTGAGATCCCACGCCTTGCCGCGCAGGAAGTTCCGGCATTGCTTGAAGCCCTCGGGATGCGAGAATACCTCGCGGACGTCCGACAGCTTGGTGCCGGGGATTCCCATCAGACAGTGGGCAATGTTGACCCAGGTCTGCCCGACGATGTAACAGCCGTATTTGCGGAGCAGGTCGTATACCTCACCGATACCGCCGGTCTGCGAATTTTCGATCGGCAGAACACCGTAATCGGCGTCGCCGTCCGACACCGCACGGAACACGTCGTCCCAGCTTTCCATATTGGTCAGCACCGCGTCGGCAAACAGGCGGTTGGCCGCCAGCTCCGCCCACGCGCCGCGAACGCCCTGAAACGCGACGGTCGGGGTCTCGGTCTTTGCCGCTTGCGGCGCTGGGAAGCTGTATTCCTCCGCCCGACCGAACAGCCGCATCCGCTGACGGGATTTGGAAAGTCCCATCACCATCCGCTGGAAGATCATGGCGTCCGCCTTTTCTTCCGCCGGCACCAGGGCGGCAACCTTGTTCACAATTTCGGTTTCCCGCGCCGGGTCAACCAAGGAAATGTTGTTTTCACGCTTGATTTTGGCTACCTCGTCCGCCAAGCCCTGCCGCTCGTGCAGCAACGCGATCATCTGCTCGTCAATGCGGTTGATCTTTTCGCGGACGTCGTTCAGTTGTTCTTTTCCCATAAATTACCCCACCTTTCATTCCGACACGATCGCATCGTGGATGCGGTTCAATTTCTTCATCAGCGTGTGGAATACTTCCGGTGTGATGCTCTGTGCGCCGTCGCACAGGGCGAGGTGCGGCTGATTGTGTACTTCGATGATCAGACCGTCGGCGCCTGCGGCGGTGGCGGCCAGCGCCATCGGCTCCACCAGATTCCAGTGACCCGTTCCGTGGGACGGATCCACCACGATCGGCAGATGGGTTTTTTGCTTCAGCACCGGCACCGCCGACAGATCGAGGGTGTTACGGGTGGCGGTTTCAAAGGTGCGGATGCCGCGTTCGCACAGGGCGATCTCGTGGCTGCCGCCTGCCATCAGATATTCCGCCGCCATCAACAGTTCGTCGATGGTATTGGCCAGACCGCGCTTGAGCAAAATCGGCTTTTTCAGCCGTCCGACCTCGCGCAGAAGCGAGAAATTCTGCATATTACGGGCGCCGATCTGGATGACGTCAACGTGCTTTTCGAAGGCGTCGAGATGGGTGTTGTCCATCAGCTCGGTGACGATGGGCAACCCCGTCTTGCGACGGGCGATCCGCAGCAGATCCAAACCGTCCATCCCCATTCCCTGGAACGCATACGGGGAGGAACGCGGCTTAAAGGCGCCGCCGCGCAGGAAGGAGGCGCCCGAATTGGCGACATCGCGAGCGATGGACAGAATCTGTTCCTCGCTTTCCACCGAGCAGGGGCCGGCGATGACCGCCAGCGAGCCGTCACCGATCGCCTTATCCCCGATGCGGATCACCGTGTCGTCGGGATGGAAACGGCGGTTGGCGAGCTTGTAGGATTCGCGCACCTTGATGGTGTGGTCAACGATGTCGTAACGGGAGAAGGTCTCGGGGCTCAAATGCGAGGTGTCACCGGCCAGACCGAGCATATGGGTGGTTTCACCGGCAATATCCTGCACGGTGAAGCCCAGCCCCTCCACATAGTGGCGCAATTGCGCTTCCTTTTCGGGAGAGGCATGAGGTTTTAACACAATGATCATATCGATCAACACTCCTTTGGTTGTAACGAGCGTTGGACGTTCGCCGCCTGACGGCTGCGGTTCAACGGGGTTTGCAGGTAGATCTCGTCTGCAAGCACACCTTGCCAGACGAGCATCGGATAGCCTCCGACCGTCGGATGCCCCAGCGTGGCCGCCTCGGACAGAAAACGCGTCGGAGAGGGATTGTAAATGAGATCGCAGACGAGGGCGTCCGGCGGAAGCTGCCGCAAAAACGCCAGCTGTTCCCATTCCGCCTCCACGCCGTGCATCCCCAACGGGGTGGCGTTGACCAGAACGTCTGCCTCCGCAACCGCCTCGGACAGATGGTCAAAGTCGTACCGCCTGACCGAAAGGTCGGGGCGGACGGCGGTCGCCTTGGCGAGCAGAGCCTCCCCTTGCGCGGCGCGACGGGACACGACGGTCAACCGACCGATGCCGCGGCTTGCGCCGCATACCGCCAGCGTGTCGGCAGCGCCGCCTGCGCCGAGCAGGACGAGATGCTTGCCGGCGAGGGAAAAGCCCTCCTCCGCCAATGCGTCGTAAAATCCGCCGTCGGTGGAATAACCAAAAAGCACCCCGTTTTCCACGCGAACGGTGTTGACCGCGCCGATGGCTTTCGCAAGCGGATCGACGTGGTCGAGATAGGGGAGAATATCCGCCTTGTGCGGCATGGTGAGTTTAAACCCGTCCAGCTGCGTTTTGGCGTAGGCGATAAACGCCTCCAGTCCGCCCTTTTCGACGCGGATGCGCTC
>JAFOFS010000197.1 GCA_017387165.1 Clostridia bacterium | reverse complement strand
TGGACATACGCACCACCTCGCCGTCGCGCATCAGCCGTACCAGCTGAATGAGCACGACCTCCAGCTTGTCGCCGTCCTCACCGATGGCGTCCATCGCGCCCTTCATACGGGCGACGTGACCGTGGTGATCGGCGCCCCACACGTCAATGCAGCGATCAAAGCCGCGGCGGAACTTGTTGCGGTGGTAGGCGATATCGGCGGTGAAATAGGTCGGGTTGCCGTTTTGGCGCACCAGCACGTCGTCCTTCAGCTCCAATTTATCGATATCCGCCTGCGATTTGCCCTCGGCCAGCAGTTTTTTGGTCAGCACCTCGGCATTTTTGTACCAAAGAGCGCCCTCTTTCTCGTAGGTCAGCCCCTTTTCGGTGAGGATGTCCACCACCTCTTGCAGCTCGCCGCTGTTGTGCAGGATGGATTCCTCAAACCAACGATCGTAGGTGATGCGGTATTTTTCCAGATCGCGGTGCATCTTATCGATGTTGAGCGGCAACGCGTACTTGACCAACGCCTCGCGGCGCTCCGCTTCGGATTTCTGCAGATAAGCGTCGCCGTACAGAGCGGCAAAGCCGGCCGCATGCGCCTTAATATCGTCGCCGTGATAGCTGTCCTCCGGCAACTCGACCGCATCCTCTCCGAGGAAATGCTGCTGATAACGAATGTCCAGCGACAGACCGAATTTCTCGATCTGGTTGCCGGCATCGTTGATGTAGAACTCGCGCCACACGTCGTAGCCGGCGGCTTCCATCACCGCCGACAGGCAATCACCCAGCGCACCGCCGCGTGCGTTGCCCATGTGCATCGGACCGGTCGGGTTGGCGGAAACAAACTCCACCATCACCTTTTCGCCCTTGCCGTAATCGCTGCGACCGTAGGCGTCGCCCTTTTCCAACACCTCCGCGACCGCCGCGCCGTAGTAGGCAGGGGACAGGAAGAAATTGAGGAAGCCGGGGCCGGCCACCTCCGCTTTCGCGAGGTAGGTGCCGTCCAGCGACAGATGGGAAACGATGCTCTCCGCGATCTGACGCGGCGCCTTGCGCAGCGCACGGGCGGAAACCATCGCCACGTTGGCGGCAAGATCGCCGTGCTGGCGGTCAGCCGGCACCTCGATGCGGTATTCCGGCAGCTCCGCCTCCGGCAGCTCGCCTGCGGCGATCGCCGCACGGACGGCAGCCAGAACGGCCGCACGCAGTTGATTTTCAGCCAATTGAACAGTAGTCATAACGGTAACTCCTTTATTGAATCGGACGGACGGTGACGGTCATATGATGATCCGCCGGTTCGCCCGGTCCCACGTATAACGAATAATGCCAGTTCCAGATGACGGTGTCCCCGTCCTCCTGCTTGTCGGCTTCCAACAGCAACGCATCCATATTGAGGATGCCGGCCGGTGTGCGGAACAGGCAGGAATGACGGATGCCGTTTTGCAGAATCATCATGGAGGAAACGGTGCCGATCCGCTTGATGCTGACACGGTCGTCCGACACGGTGATCTGTACGTGGGTGACCTCGCCGCCTTCGCCGACCTCGTCGTATTTCAGCACGACACTGTCCGCCACACGGGTCAACTCACCCTGCAATTCGACGCCGACCTCATCGGTCTCGCCGTCAAACACGATGTGATTGTTTAAGGTGATCCAAACGTTCATACTTGCTTCCTTACAGCGAGTGGATATCCACCCGATGGATGTTCTCCGCGACCGGTCGCCCGAGGAAAATGTTGGCCACCGCCGCAAAATTCTGCGACTTGTCGCTGACGTAAAAGGTGGTTTCGCCCTCCTGCTCGGCAGGGGCGAGGCTGTCCGCCTGCTCCAGCGCGGTCACGCAAGCCTTTGCCGCCTCGTCGCCGGCGGAAATAAGCGCCACGTCCTCTCCGAGATAAGCGCGGATGTGCGGAATCAGCAACGGAAAATGGGTGCAGCCGAGGATGAGGGTATCGATGCACTGCTCCCCCAGCGGACGCAGATACCGTTCGACGGTCAGCGCCGCAACGGGGTCATCCTCCGCGATCCAGCCGTTTTCCACCAGCGGCACGAACAACGGGCATTCCTGCCCGAGGACGGTCGCCTCGGGAGACAGCGCACGGATGGCGGTCGCGTACGAGCCGGATTTGACGGTGGCGGCGGTGCCGATGACACCGATGCGACCGCTTTTGCTGGCGGCGACCGCCGCAGCGGCGGTCGGCTCCACCACGCCGAAGGCAGGCACGGGCAGGGAGGAAAGCACCGACGGCGCGACCGAACTGACCGTACCGCAGGCGGCAATGATCATTTTCACGTCCTGCGACAGCAAAAACCGACAATCCTGCGCCGCGTAGCGACGGATAACCTCCTCGCCGCGATTGCCGTACGGCACGCGACCGGTATCACCGAAGTAC
>JAFOFS010000196.1 GCA_017387165.1 Clostridia bacterium | reverse complement strand
ATCTCCCAGTTCGCGGTAGCGCAGGTCGGGATTATCCGCCAGACTCCATTGGCGGCGGCAATAGTGATAGCTCCAGCCGTTACCCTCACGCGGAAAATCAATCCATTCGGGATGACCGAATTCGTTCCCCATAAAATTGAGGTAACCCTCACCTGCGAGCGAAGCGGTCAGCAGGCGGATCATCTTGTGCAGTGCAATGCCGCGATCGATGATCAGGCTTTCCGCGAACTTGGTCATCTTGGTGTACATCTCCGCATCGCACAGGCGGAACATAATGGTCTTATCCCCCACCAGCGCCTGGTCGTGCGATTCGGCATAGCCGATGTTTTTCTCCTTCGGGCGGCGACCGGTTAGCTCGTACCACAGTTTGGGAATATCCCATTCGTCGTCCTTGCTTTCCTTGAGCAGCCGAATCCACAGATCGGGGACGCCCATCGACAGGCGGTAATCAAAGCCGATGCCGCCGTCTGCGATCGGGAGGCACATTCCCGGCATACCCGACATATCCTCCGCGACGGTCAGCGCCTGTGGCGAAAGGGTGTGAATCAGGTCGTTTGCCAGCTGCAGATAGGTCACCGCCTCCACGTCGGTGTTCAGCGAAAAATACATATCGTAGCCGGAAAACGCACTGCCGAGGCCGTGATCGTGATACAGCATCGAGGTCACGCCGTCAAAGCGGAAACCGTCGAAATGGAACTCCTCCATCCAATAGCGGAGGTTGGAGAGCAGAAAACGAATGACCTCGTTTTTGCCGTAGTGAAACAGCTTGGTGCCCCATGCGGAATGGTCGCCGCGTTCCCCTTCGTGGAAGAACTGGTACACCGTTCCGTCAAATTCGTTCAGACCCTCGGCGGTGTTGCGGACGGCGTGGGAATGCACCACGTCCAGCAGCACGGCGATCCCGAGGCGGTGCGCCTCGTTGATCAGCTCACGCAGCTCGCGGCTTGTCCCGTAGCGAGAGGACGCCGCAAAGAAATTGGACACCTGATACCCGAATGAGCCGTAGTACGGATGCTCCATGATCGCCATAATCTGAATGGTGTTGTAGCCTGCCGCCACGATACGGGGCAGGACGTTTTCGCGAAATTCCGTGTAGCTGCCGACCGCTCCTTTTTCCTGTGCCATACCGATGTGGCACTCGTAAATGAAGGGCGTTTTCGGCGGTTGGAAGCCGGCGTCGCTCCACGGGAACGCCTCGTTCGGCTCCTCCAGCTCGGCGCACCACCAATAGGTGACGGGATCTTGCACCACGCGGGTGGCGTACAGCGGAATACGGCGAAGCATCTCGCCGGCGTGCCACACGATCGTCTGCACCTTTTGTCCGGCGCGGAGGGTATCTGCGCCCGACAGGTACACCTCAAACACGCCGTTTTCCCGTTTCTCCATCGGGGTGGCGGCGGTATCCCAGCCGTTGAAATCGCCGGTCAGAAACAGCGCATCCGCCGCAGGCGCCCATTCGCGGTACACCCAGCCGTCTGCGGTACGGTGGAAGCCGAATTCGTGATGCGCCGTGGCGTAATCGACCAGCGAGCCGTTACCGACCAGTTCGGTCTTTTTCTGCTCAAACAACCGCATACGCAGGCGAAGATCCTCCTCGTACGGTTGCAGATACGGGTCGATCTTCAGAATTTTCAACGATTTTTTCTGACGCACGGCGCACACCTCCTTGCTTTTCTGTCTATTACTATACCAAATCCGCAAGCGAAATGCAAGGGGCATTCGTCAGACTGCGTTCGACCCTATTCTCTCCAGACCGACACCGAGGCCGATTTCACAATACGATCGGGCGGATACACGCCGCGCAGAGCGGTCAGCGGATACACCGACGTGCGCCGTCCCACCACCGTGCCGGGATTGAGCACACAGCCGCAGCCGATATCCGCGCCGTCTGCCAAAAAAGCGCCAACCTTGCGCAATTCGGTCGGGTAATCTCGCTCACCGTGGATGACCACCGCCTTGCCGTCCGCTTTCAAGTTGGAACAGACCGCTCCGGCGCCGAGGTGCGCTTTATTCCCCAAGACCGAATCCCCGACGTAGTTGTAATGCGGCGCCTGCGCGCCGTCTAACAAAATGCAGTTTTTGAACTCCGAGGAATTGCCGAGCACACAACCCTCCCCCGTGATGACGTTGCCGCGCAGATACGCGCCGGGACGAAGCTCGGTGCCGTGCCCGAGAATGGCCGGCCCCTCCACCGTGGCGGTCGGGGCGATCCGCACCTCCCGTCCCACCCAAACCGAGGGGGAGATTTCGGTAAATCCTTCCACCTCGGCGGCGGTCACCGTTTGGATCCATTCCCCGATATGAGGCAACAGCTCCCACGGATAGGCGCAGGCGGCAAACAGCTCGCGAAGGTACGCCACCCGGCAATCGTACAGATCGGCGGTCTTGATTCCTTTATTCACACGCATAGCCGCTCCCCCTGATGCTGTCCGCAATCCGCTCGGCATAGGCGCGGCAGCATTCCTCGGACACCGCCTCCACCATAACGCGCACTACCGGCTCGGTGCCGCTTTTCCGCAGCAGCACCCGTCCGTTGCCGTCCATCTCCCGCTCCACCTCGTCCATCACCGCGCCGACCGCGGCATCCGCCATCGCCGCCGCCTGATCGGTCACACGGACGTTCACCGTCACCTGCGGATACAGCCGCACCTCCTCGGTGAGCTTGGACAGCGGCGCTTTCCGCTCACACATTTCCTCCGTAATCATCAGAGCGGTGAGCAGGCCGTCGCCCGTGGTAGCGTATTTTTTCAGAATGATATGCCCCGATTGTTCTCCGCCGAGCGCATAGTCCGACTCCTGCATCTTTTCGTACACGAAGCGATCCCCGACCTGCGTCTGCTCACAACGGATGCCGAGCGCGTCGAGGGAAGCGAAAAAGCCGCTGTTGGACATCACGGTGGCGACCACCGTATCCCCCGTGAGCATTCCCCGTTCCTTCAGCCGTTTGGCCAAAACGAACATCATCGCATCGCCGTCTGCCACCCGTCCGTTTTCATCCACCGCGATGCAGCGATCGGCATCGCCGTCAAACGCAAAGCCGACGTCCAGCCGCTTTTCACGCACCAGCGCACACAGCGCTTCGTTATGCGTGGAGCCGCAGCCGTCGTTGATGTTGACGCCGTTCGGATCGGCGCCGATCACCGTCGTCTGGGCGCCCAGCGCATCGAAGACCGCCTTGGCAATGCTCCAGGAGGCGCCGTTGGCGCAGTCCAGACCGATCTTTAAGTGCTTATACGAATGGGACGCCACCGAAATGAGATACCCGACGTACCGATTGCGACCGGCGGTGTAATCCACCGTCGCGCCGATGCGGTCCCGGGTTGCCCACGGCAGATCCTCCCCCTCGACGCCGAGCGCCGCCGTCTCGCCGTCCAGATAATGCTCGATCTGCTCGATGAGATCGTCTTCCGCCTTCTCACCGCAGGAATTGATCACCTTAATCCCGTTGTCGTAAAACGGGTTGTGAGAGGCGGTGATCATAATGCCGCAATCAAAATCCTCCTGCCGTGTCACGTAGGACACGCTCGGCGTGGTGGTGACATGCAGCAGATACGCATCCGCGCCCGAAGCGGTGATTCCGGCGGCCAGCGCATACTCCAGCATATACCCTGAGCGTCGGGTGTCCTTGCCGATCACGATGCGCGGACGGCGATTTTGCTGTTTGGTAAAATACCATCCCAAAAATCGCCCGACACGATAGGCGTGGGTGGCGGTCAGGTTGACGTTGGCCTCACCGCGAAAGCCGTCTGTTCCGAAATAATGCATAGACATTCCTCCTTGTTGGTCTCACTGCTTATGCTACGCAACGAGGAGAAAAATATACGCCCTATGACCGCGATCATAGGGCGTACAGCGCAATTCAATATTAAAACAGAAGCTTGGCGGCAACCAGCATCACCGCAAGGAAGAGGACGTTGACCAGGGTGAACAACCAAAAGTAGCGTTTGCCTTGTCCGGGATACAGCAGGCGGAATTCACTGAACGTAATGAGGCTGGCCAGCGACGCGATGAGCGTACCGGTGCCGCCGATGTTGACACCCAACAGCAGCGAGCGGTAGTCCCCCGTAAATCGCGACAGCAGCACCGCCGTCGGCACGTTGCTGATGCATTGGCAGGAGAGGGCGGAAACCAGCAGCGTATCCTTGGCAAGCAGCCACGAAACGAAATCGTTGACCGCTTCGATGCGAGCCAAATTTCCCGCGAAAATGAAGAAAAAGAAAAAGGTGCCCAACAGCGGATAATCCACCATCAAAAGCGCGTCGCGATCCACCAGCAGCAGTACCGCCGTCACCATCACCAGACCGAGCAAAAACGGCAGGACGCGGAACACCACCAGCAGCGTCAACGCAAACAGAAGCAAATACAGCACCGTCCGCTTGACCGACAGCCGTTCGCCAAACCGTTCCTCAATGGTCAGCCGGACCGGCTTCACAAACAGACAAGCGACGCACAAAAGCGCCACCGCCAGCAAAAACGGCGGCAGCATAATCGCGCAAAATTCTCCCGTCGGGATATTATAAAAGGAATAGAGATACAGGTTTTGCGGATTGCCGAACGGGGTCAGCATACCACCGAGGTTGGCGGAAATGTTCTGCAAAATGAACAGGTACGCCATATACTTTTCCTGCCCGACGGTGGTGAGCGCAAAATACCCCAGCGGCAGAAAGGTGATGAGCGCCATATCGTTGGCGATGAGCATCGATCCGAGGAAGGTAATCACCACCAGAAGCAAAAACAGCCCCCGTAAATTGCCGACCAGACGCACCAGGCGACGGGCGACGATGGTGAAAAATTTGATGTTCCGCAAGGCGCAGACCACCGCCAGCGTGATAAACAGGCAGACCAGCGTTTTCCAATCGAAGTAATCGAAATACGCCGCATCCGGCGGCACCAAAACACAGGTGACCGCCGCCGCCAATGCCGCGATGCAAAAGACGATATTCTTTTTGATAAAGCGTAAGACGAGCATCGTTTTCTCTCCTTTTTTCGACAGTTATCATACACCACTTTTCCGCATTTGGCAAGAGAAAAGCATAAAAAAGATCGGAGGGAAACCCTCCGATCTTTTTTTCGGTTTACAGCACGTTTTCGGTCATCAGCTCGCGGATGGTGTCGATCTCCTCCTGCGAGATGCCGCGGGAGAGGATGAACGCCTCGCACGCTTCGGCAAAGGTGCCGTTCGGCGCCCAGCTCTGGATGCCGTTGTACATCTTATCCACTTCGTTCATCAGTTGCGCCACATTGGCGCCGTTACCGCCGATGCGGCCGAGGAAAGATAACTCATACTCAAAGAACAGATCTTCCTTGGAAACGCCGCACAAGCCCTCAATGAGGAACAGGATGGTACCGGTACGGTCACGTCCGACCGAGCAATGCACCACGATCGGGTAGTTATCCGCATCTGCAAACGCACGGATCTCGGCGCGAAGCGCTTCCTGATACGCATCCGCGAGAATACCGGAGTTGGCATTGTAATAGTACGGACCGCTGTAGTTGATGTAGTTGATGTCGGTGCCCAGCGGCGACTGACCGCCTGCCGTGCCTTCGCCCGGGGTACGGACGTCCAGCTCGGTCTTGATGCCCAGCACGGTCAGCATCTGATACAGACCGTCCTCGGTGATGGTATCCAGCGT
>JAFOFS010000195.1 GCA_017387165.1 Clostridia bacterium | reverse complement strand
CGTATCATCACATCATCGATCCTGCCACGCAGTATCCGTCGGTTTATCATCGAAGTGTCACCGTTCTTTGCGCCGATTCGGCGCTGGCGGACGGTTTATCCACCTCGTTGTTTCTGATGCCGCTTGCCGAGGGCAAGCAATTGTTGGAAACGCTCGACGGGGTCGAGGCGTTGTGGATCGACGCGGACAACAAGATGACCATGACCGAGGGATTTGAAAGGAAATTGCTATGAGAAAAGCAGAAAAGAAACAAACCCCCGCCGCATGGGTGGGGCTGATCGCTTTGATGCTGGCGGTGACGGTCGGTTGCGCCTTTGGCTGCACCGCGCTGTACCGCGCAGTGGTCGCCGAGCGGGCAACCGCTGCCTCCGAACTGCCGTTTGCGGTCGTTTCGCGTGAGGACGTGTCGAAGGACTACGCGCCGGCAGACGGTGTGGTGATGCTGGAAAAGGGTCTGGATGCGAACGGTAAGCAGGTGGCGTGGTTGGTGACCGCTACCACCGACGGTCCGCAGGAGGGTGGTCTGGTGACCGTGACCAGCGTGGTGTCGGTGGACGGCAAGACGCTGGGCGGTATCACCGACGTGTCGCTGACCTCGGTCGGATCGAACGACCGCTATGCCAACATCCGCGTCACCCTGCCGTATTTTACGGCTCGCTTCGCCAACCGATATCTGCCGCTGGATGTGAACGGTATTGCTGCCGCCGACGGCGCAACGGAGGCTTCCCGTGCGGTCGCGGATAACGTGGCGTTTGCCACCGCCTTCGTGCGGAATACGGTGCTTGTCGGATGACCGCGGAGAAATTGAGGGTACGGGGATGGGACTGGCTCATTCCCGGGGCGGCCCTACTGCTGGCGGTCGGCGTGCTGCTGTTCTGCCTGCTGCGTCCGCAACCGACGGCGCGCGTCGCGGAGGTCAAGATAGACGGCAAAACGGTGGCGGTGCTTTCGCTGGCGGAGGATGGCGGACAGCGCTTTTCCGCCAAAGACGGCTACAACGAGGTTACCGTTCGCGACGGCCGCGTGAGCGTGACCGAAGCGGATTGCGACACGCAGGTGTGCGTGCACCATCGCGCCGTGTGGCGGACGGGGGAGAGCATCGTCTGCGCGCCGCACGGATTGGTCGTGACGGTAGTCGGTGAGGGGGATTCCCCCGATCTGATCGTGGGGTGACGGCAATGAACAAAGCTTCTGTTGCCCGCCGATTGGCCACCTACGGGTTGCTGATCGCCGTGGCGTTTCTGTTTTCGTACATCGAGGCGCTGTTGCCGCTTTCACTCGGCATTCCCGGCGTCAAGCTGGGACTTGCCAACCTGGCGGTGGTGCTGACGATGGCGCTGCTCTCCCGTCGCGAGGCGTGGGCGGTGGCGTTGGTACGCATCCTGCTGGTCGGCTTTACCTTCGGCAATCCGTACAGTATGCTGTACGCCCTGTGCGGCGGTGTGTGCAGCGTGGCGGTGATGTCGTTGCTGTGGAACTCCCGTCGCCTGAGCGTCTTGGGGATCAGCATGGCAGGCGCGCTGGCGCACAATATCGGTCAGCTGCTGTTTGCGGCGGCGGTAACCGAAACGGCGCGGTTGTGGTGGTATCTGCCGCTGCTGCTGATCAGCGGCGCGGTGACCGGCGGCCTGATCGGCGCGGCCGCTCTGGCGGTTTTGCGCCGCTTTTCAAAAGTCAAACGCACCATATGAGGATACGGCCGGAAGGCCGTATCCTTTTCTTATACGCCGAAATCGCTCGAAATTTGTAAAAAAGTAACAAATCCGTAAAAACTTTTTCTACGGTGATTAGATAAAATAGTGAAAAAAATTCTTGAAATTATGGGAAAGTATGGTATAATGAAACTGTATATTTGTATCCTTTCTCCGAAACGGACAGGAGAAGGGGGACGCCGTTAAAATCAACTTTGGGGAGGTAGTCAACTATGTTCCGTAAGCAAGAATGTGTGGCAATGCTGCTCGCAGGCGGTCAGGGAAGCCGTCTGTATGCGCTGACCCGCCAGATCGCCAAGCCCGCCGTTCCGTACGGCGGTAAGTATCGCATCATCGATTTTCCGCTGTCCA
This sequence comes from Clostridia bacterium, assembly GCA_017387165.1. GTDB lineage: Bacteria > Bacillota > Clostridia > Oscillospirales > Acutalibacteraceae > RGIG426. The sequence continues at coordinate 384 of JAFOFS010000195.1, read as the reverse complement.
ACTGCATCAACTCGGGCATTGAAACGGTCGGTGTGCTGACGCAGTACCGTCCGCTGGTGCTCAACGAGTACATCGGCTCGGGCGGACCGTGGGATCTCGACCGTATGGATGCCGGCGTGCACGTTTTGCCGCCGTATCAGGCGATTTCGGGCGCCGGCTGGTACAAGGGAACCGCCAACGCCATTTACCAGAACATTGAGTTCATCGAGCGCTACGATCCCGAGTACGTCCTGGTGCTTTCGGGTGACCACATCTACAAGATGGACTATTCCAAGATGCTTGATTTTCATAAAGAGCATAATGCCGCTTGTACCGTAGCGGCGCTTCCGGTACCTATTGAAGAGGCTTCGCGTTTCGGTATAATGAATACTTATGAGGACGGCG
>JAFOFS010000017.1 GCA_017387165.1 Clostridia bacterium | reverse complement strand
TTGATGATCTCTTCGTAATCGAGCAGATCGTCCTTACTGCGCGAGCCGTAGACGATGTCGATGTCGCCGTAGCGGTCGCGGTAGTGACGGCAGTAGTTGATGACCGAGCGAAGCGGAGCGAGGCCGACACCGCCGGCGATAAACAGCAGGTCTTTACCGGCAAACACGTCGTCCACGGGGAACGGCTTGCCGTACGGACCGCGGATGGTGATCTGCTGACCGACCTCCGCCTGGTGCAGCCATTCGGTCACACAACCGCACTTTTTGATGGAGAATTCCATATACTCCTCGTTGGTCGGAGAGGAAGTAATGGAGAACATGGCCTCCCCTACGCCGGGAACCGACAGCATCGCGCATTGACCGGGCATATGGTCAAATGCCTTCTTGCCGTCGGTGGTCACCACGCGGAAGGTCTTGATATCGGGGGTATCGATACGAACGTCGGTGATCACGCCGATCTTCGGGATTAAGGTATCGGTCTGATTCATTTGTTATTCCCTCCGATCTTCTTCATCACTTTCACGATATTCATCGAAATGGGGCATTTCGCCAGGCAACGGCCGCAACCGACACAGCTGAACAGACCGTCGTTATTTTCGGGATAGTACACCAGTTTATGCATAAAGCGCTGGCGGAAGCGTTCCTTCTGGGTCAGGCGGTTATTGCCGTGCGCCATTTTGGTGAACTCCGAATACATACAGGAATCCCAGCAGCGATAGCGGATGACGCCGTTACCGGTATGGAAGTCCTTGATGTCGTAGCACTGGCAGGTCGGGCACACAAAGGTGCAGGTACCGCAGCCGAGGCAGCTTTGGGACAGTTCGTCCCATTCGGGCGAATGGAACAGCTCCGCCGTTTTGCCGCCGCCGAACGCGTCGGTCGAAAGATCCTTCAGCGGAAGTTTATCCATCACGGCGGCGATCTTTTCTTTTTGAGCCGAAACGGCAGTATCGTCGCATTCCTCGGTCAAGGCGGACAGCTTTTCGAGCAGCGCCGCGCCTTTCTCGGTGTTGGCTTCAAAGAAGATCTCCGTATCGGTCTTCCACGCCGCAACATCCCCTGCCGGATTGGCAGGATCGATGCCGAAGGTCTTGCAGAAGCAGGTTTCGGACGGGCGAGTGCAGGCCAGCGACACGATCACGCCATGCTGACGGCGGGAAGCGTAGAAGCTGTCCATCGGCTCGGTCAGAAACACGCGGTCCAGAATATCAAAACTCTTGACGTCGCATGCTCTCACGCCGAACACGACGAAATCCTCACTCTCGGTGCGAACGTCCACCACTTCGATGGTCTTGCCCTGCGTCTTAAAGCGCATCAGATCTTCGGTCTGCGGAAAGAAGAAATCCTTGGGACTGCGGACAGTGTTGAGCTTTTGGCTCCACACGGTGCCTTCCTCCCATTTCTTATAAGCAGCGCTGCCGTCCGTCTGATCGACCGGCAGATACAACGCCGCCTGTTTGGCGATCTCGGCAAAGACGAGGTCCAATTTGTCAAGAGAACATTTACGCATCGGTATCCCTCCTGTCAAAAACCTCACCGGGTTCCAAATCGTCGGTGGTGTAGCTCACCAGCGGCGCACGCGAGCCAACCTCGGCACCTGCCTGATACTCGCCGTAGAACTCGTTCATATCCTTAATGAATTTGCGGTTGAGCAAATGCAACGGGATATTCTGCGGACAGACACGGGAGCATTCGCCGCAATCGGTGCAGCGACCTGCCACGTGGAACGCACGGATGATATGGAACATTTTTTCCTCGAATTCATTGGACGGGGCTTTGTTTTCCACGCCGGAATTCGGATTGTCAAACACGCATTTTTCGCAGGTGCAGGCCGGGCAGGCATCACGGCAGGCGTTGCAGCGAATGCAACGGGAAAGCTCGTTTTGCCAGAACGCGAAGCGCTCGTCGGAGGTCATCGCCTCCAGGCGCGCCACCTCGTCGAAGCGACCGCTTTCGATCACGTCGCCGTCCTCACCCAGCAGCTCGTCGTACGCCACGTGCTTTTTGCTCTTGCAGTTGACGCAGCGTTCCGCCAACACCTCGGTCGGATCGATCGCGATCGGTGCCTCGTCATACAGCGTGGTCACCAGCAGCTTCTCGCCGGTGGTATCCACCGAGGCGATACCGTCGCCGCAAAGCGCCTTCACCTTGGCGACGTCCGCCATTCCCTCACAGGGAACGCCGACGGCGTACACCTTTTCGCGGTCAAAGCGATGCTCGGTCAGCAGTTGGTTGAAGCTGTAGGTATCGCACGGTTTGAGGAAAACCAGCAGTTTCCCCTCCAACTTACGGGTCTTGGCGACCAGATACTTGGAGAAATTGGCGCCGCAGAAATCGTTCCAGACAAAGCCGGCGTTCAGCTCCTCTGCCGAAGTGAACACGGTCGGGGTGACGTCGTAATCAAACTCGCCTTTCCCCCAGCCCAGCACGGCGCTGACCGTACCGTTCGAAAGGAGTTCGGATGCTTTCGCAAGCAGCTGTTCACGGGTTATTTTTTGCATCTCAAATCCTCCAATCTCTTATTCTCACCAAGCGCCGTCACCGTCTGAACGAAGTCGTTCATCGTGGCGGCAAATTTAGCGCCCTCGGCAGCCGACACCCACTCGACGCGGGTACGTTCCTTCTCAATGCCGAGGAAGTCGAGCATCGAAAACAGCGCGGCCATACGGCGGCGGGTGAAGTAGTTGCCGGAGGTGTAGTGGCAATCACCGGGGTGACAGCCGCAGAGGATGACGCCATCCGCGCCGCGTTGGAAAGCGCGGAGGATGAACATCGGGTTGACACGGCAGGAGCAGGGAACGCGGATGATCTTCACGTCCGCCGGATACGCCAGGCGGTTGTTACCCGCCAGGTCGGCACCTGCATAAGAGCACCAGTTGCAGCAAAAGGCAACGATCAACGGCTTATATTCTTTTACTTGCATATCGCGTCAACCT